>NZ_FAOZ01000031.1:0-38391 GCF_001536285.1 Parafrankia irregularis
CCTCGACGCCGGGCAGCCGGTCGAGGGCCGAGGCGAAGAACCGCCCGGCGTAGGCCGGGTTGGCCATGCCGGTCGTGTCACCGAAGCCCACCTCGACCGCGCCGGCCTCGGCGAACTGCTCGGCGAGGCCGAGCACCCGCTCCATCGGCACCGGCCCCTCGTAGGGGCAGCCGAAGGAGGTGGCGATGACGGCGCACAGCCGCAGGCCCTCGGCGAGGATGCGCTTGGCCATCACGGCGGTGTCCGCCATCGTCTGCTCGACCGTGCGGTTGATGTTGCGCTGGTTGTGCGTCTGGGAGGCGCTGACGAACAGCCCGACGGCCTCGAACAGCCCGCGGTGGCGCAGAGCGTTGTCCAGGCCCCTGCTGTTGGGGACGAGGACCATCCGCTCGACGCCCGTGGGCAGGTCGACCCCGTGCAGCACCTCGACCCCGTCGGCGAGCTGCGGGATGACGTCGGGCCGCACGAAGCTGGCGATCTCGAGGCGGGCCAGCCCGGCCCGCCCGAGCAGGTCGATCAGGCGGATCTTGTCGGCCGTCGGCACCGTCTCGGGCTCGTTCTGGAAGCCGTCGCGCGGGCCGACCTCACGGATGTGCACCCGGCGCCGCTCGCCCAGGGTGGCGTTCGGACGTGCTTTCGGGGTGGTGTTCGGGTCGGCGGTCATCTGACGTCCTCCTGCTCCGCGAGGCTTCGGTGCAACGACTCCTGGTGGCGCGGCGCGGCGATCCGGATCAGGCGCCGGGCGCGCTCGGCGACGGTCTGCCCGGTTAGCAGGGCGACGCCGTGTTCGGTGACGACCGCGTCCACGTCGACCCGGGCGGTGGTCACCACCCGGCCGCGCAGCACTGGCGTGATCGTCGACTCGCCGGCCGACTCGGAGCGCAGCGCGATCACCGAACGCGCGCCGGTCAGCGACGCCGCCCGGCTGAAGTCGACCTGCCCGCCGACCGCGCCGATGTGGACGCCCCGGCGGATCTCGGCGCCGACCTGGCCGAGCAGGTCGACCTCGATCGCGGAGTTGACCGAGACCAGTGACCCCAGGCGGGAGAGTACCTCCGGGGCGTGCGTGTAGCTTGCCGGGCGGAACTCGATCGGGAAGTCGGCCAGGCGGTCGTAGAGCGCGCTCGATCCGAGCGCGGCCCCTGTCACGACCAGGCCCTGGTCGATCTCCTTGCGGGCGCCGGTCACCACGCCCTTCTCGACCAGGTCGAGCACCCCATCCGTGATCATGCCGCTGTGCACGCCGATGTCGGTGTGGGTGGAGAGGGCCTCGAGCACGGCCGCCGGCAGCGTGCCCACGCCGAGCTGCACTGTGTCGCCGTCGCGCACCAGGCCGGCGACATGCTCGGCGATCGCCCGGTCGACGGGGTCGGGATCCCGGGGGACCGCCTCGAGCAGCGGGCGGTCCGTCTCGACCGTCGCCGCGAACGCGTCGAGCGGGAGGCGGGGTGCTCCCCGGGTCGCCGGCATCCGGTGGTTGATCTCGGCCACCAGCAGCCGGGCATGCGGCAACGCGTCGGCGATGTACTCCACCCCGATGCCGAGTGAGACCATCCCCGCGGTGTCCGGCGCCGAGACCTGCACCAGGCCGACGTCGCAAGGCAGCATGCGGGTGGCGAACATGCGCGGGAGCGACGAGTAGTGGCACGGCACGACGTCGAGGCGGCCGTGCCGGCTCAGGGAGCGGAGCTCACCGAGCCCGCCGTAGGACAGGACGGTCAGCTCGTCCGGCAGCGCGCGGGTGAGCCGCCCGTTCCAGGTCAGGCCGCAGAAGGCGCGGACCGGCCCGATCGCCGTGACCTGGTCGAGCAGCGCGTCGACCAGCACCGACGGTTCCGCGCCCGCCTGCCCCCACCAGACACCGTCGCCCGGGCGCAGAAAGGACGCGAAATCGATCATGCCGCGACCCGCTGCACCAGCGTCGCGGTGCCCAGGCCGCCGCCGCAGCACATCGTGACCAGCCCCAGCTCGACGTCGCGCCGCTCCATCTCGGCGAGCAGCGTGCCGAACAGGCGCGCGCCCGTGGCGCCGACGGGATGGCCGAGCGCGATCGCCCCGCCGTTGACGTTCACCCGGGACATGTCCGGCCGCAGCTCGGCCTCCCAGGCCAGCACGACGGAGCTGAAGGCCTCGTTGATCTCGATCAGGTCGATGTCGCCGATGGTCAGGCCGTTGCGGTCGAGCAGCTTGCGGGTGGCCGGGATCGGCCCGGTGAGCATGATGATCGGGTCGACGCCGACGGTCGTCTGGTCGAGGATGCGGGCCCGCGCGGTCAGGCCGTGCTCGGCGGCCGCCCGGGGCGAGGCCAGCAGCACCCCGGCCGCCCCGTCGCAGATCGGTGACGACGACCCGGCGGTCACCCGCCCTTCGGCGGGCGGCCGGAAGACCGGCTTCAGGCCGGCGAGGATCTCGGCCGTGGTGCCGGACCGAATCGTCTGGTCGCTGACCCGGCGCGCGCCGTCCAGGTCGAGCGGGATCATCTCCCGCCCGAACCGTCCGGCCTCGAGTGCGGCGGCGGCCAGTGCATGCGAGCGGGCCGCGAACTCGTCCATCGCCTCGCGCGAGATGTCCCAGCGGTCGGCGATCAGCTCCGCGCTCTCGCCCTGCGGCACGAAGTCGTAGCGGGCGCGCAGCGCGGGCGGCCACGGGTCGCCGTAGAGCTCGGAGATCTTGGCCGGCGAGTTCATCGGCACGTGGTGCATGTGCTCGACGCCCCCGGCCAGCACGATGTCGTGCGTGCCCGACGAGATCAGGGCGGCGGCCATCTCCACCGCGGTCTGCGCGCTGCCGCACCGCCGGTCGAGCACGGTGGCGGGCACCTCGGCCGGGTAGCCGGCCTGCAGCCAGGCGTTGCGGGCGATGTTGCGCGACTGTTCACCGAAGGGGGCCGTGCAGCCGACCACCAGGTCCTCGACCGTCTCCGGGGCGAGCCCGGTGGCGGTGAGCAGGGACGAGTAGACCGCGCCGAGCATCTCGTTCGGGTGGACGTCGCGGTACCAGCCGCGCTCCGCGTGGGAGCGGCCGATCGGCGTACGCAGCGCCTCGACGACGAGCGCGTCCCGCCCGCTCGAGGCGAAGGGTGCGTTGCCACGCAGGGGTCGGGTCGCCACCTCACATCACCGTTCCGCCGTCGACGGCGAGCACCTGGCCGGTGACGTAGGCGGCGGCATCGGAGGCGAAGAACACGAAGCTGCCGGCGATCTCCGCCGGCTCGGCCCAGCGGCCGAGCGGGATCCGGGCCAGGGTGACCGCGGCGAGCTTCTCGTTGCCCCGGATGTTCGCCGTCATCGAGGTCGCAGCCAGCGGGGCGAGCGCGTTCACGGTGATGTTGCGCCGGGCGAGCTCGCGGGCGAGCGACTTGGTGACACCGACGACGCCGGCCTTGGCCGCGCTGTAGTTGACCTGGCCGATCGTGCCGACCAGGCCCGCGGCCGAGGTCACGTTGATGATCCGTCCGGTGCCGTCGTCGGGCAGGAACGGCAGGGCGGCCTGGCTGACGGTGAAGGTTCCGCCCAGGTGGATGCCGACCACGCGGTCGAACTGCTCGGGCTCCATCTTGCCGAACATCGCCGGTGCGATCGCGCCCGCGTTGTTCACGACGATGTTGAGCACTCCGCCGTTCAGGTGGGCGGCCTGTTCCGCGGCGGCCCGGGCGGCCGGGGCGTCACGGACATCCAGCGCCGCGGAGCCGGCCCGGCCGCCAGCCGCGACGATGTCGGCCGCGACCGCGGCGGCGGCGTCCTTGTCCAGGTCGGTGACCAGCACCGCCGCGCCGGCCTGCGCGAACGCGCGGGCGACGGAGGCACCGATGCCGTTGCCGGCGCCGGTGACCAGTGCCGACCGGCCCGCCAGCGAGAACAGCGTTTCGTGTGACATCAGTAGCTCCTCGGCAGGCCGAGCACGTGGGAGCCGAGGAAGTTGAGGACCATCTCCTGGCTCAGTGGCGCGATGCGCAGCAGCCGGGCCTCGCGGAAGTACCGGGCCACGTGGTACTCCTCGGCGTAGCCCATGCCGCCGTGGGTCTGCAGTGCGCGGTCCGCGGCCTGGAAGCCGGCGTCGGCGCACAGGTACTTGGCCGTGTTCGCCTCCCGGCCACACGGCATCCCGTTGTCGTAGAGCCAGGTCGCCTTGCGCAGCACCAGCTCGGCCGCGTCCAGCCTGGCCAGGGAGTCCGCCAGCGGGAACTGCAGGCCCTGGTTCATCCCGATCGGCCGGCCGAAGACCTCCCGCTCGTTGCCGTAGCGCACGGCGCGTCGCAGCGCGGCGCGGCCGAGCCCGAGTGCCTCGGCGGCGATCAGCATCCGCTCGGGATTGAGCCCGTCGAGCAGGTAGGTGAAGCCCTTGCCCTCCTCGCCGACGCGGTGCTCCGCGGGCACCCGAAGGTCGTCGATGAACAGTTCGTTCGAGCTGACCGAGTTGCGGCCCATCTTCTTGATGGGGCGGATGTCGACGTGATCGCGGTCGAGATCGGTGAGGAACAGGGTCATACCGTCGGTCTTGCGGGCCGAGTCCTCGAACCGGGTGGTACGGGTGAGCAGCAGGACCTTCTCGGACTCGAGCGCTTTCGAGATCCAGACCTTGCGGCCGCTGATGACGTAGTCGGAGCCGTCGCGCCGGGCGAAGGTCGTGATCCTGGTGGTGTCGAGGCCCGCGCCAGGTTCGGTCACGCCGAAGCAGACGTGCAGGTCTCCGTTCACGATGCGCGGGAGGGTCTCCTGTTTGAGCTGCTCAGAGCCGTGTACGACGACCGGGTGCATACCGAAGATCGAAAGATGCATTGAGCTGGCGGCGTTCATGCCACCGCCGGCCGCGGAAACCTCCTCCAGCAGCAGCGACGCCTCCGTGATGCCGAAGCCGTGTCCGCCGTACTGCTCCGGGATGGTGATCCCGAGCCAGCCGCCGTCGGCGAACGCCCGGTAGAACTCGGTCGGGAACTCGTGTTCCTCGTCCCGCCTCATCCAGTAGTCGTCGTCGAACTTGGCCGCGAGCTCGGCCACCGCCTTGCGGATCGTCGTCTGCTCGTCCGTGAGATCGAAGTCCATGCCGGCCTCCCTCCACTATTTGGCTAACCATATCGAATGGACTGACCAAATAGCTACCTGATGGGGAGCAGGTGCGTGGCGAGGATCTCGTTCCAGGCCGTCGGGCTGCCGTACAGGACGGCGTCGAGCTTCGCCCGCTTGTAGAACAACTGCAGGTCGTGCTCCCACGTGTAACCGATGGCGCCGTGCATGGTGAGCGCCGAGTCGGCCGCGCGGGCGCCCTCCGCGGTCACCTGAGCCTTGGCCGCCGCCGCGTGCGCCAGCGCCTGCGGATCGCCGCCCTGGACCGACGCGGCGGCGAAGTAGACCACCGAGCGGGCCGCCTCACCGCCGACCAGGATCGTCGCGGCGGCGTGCTTGACCGCCTGGAACGATCCGATCGGCACGCCGAACTGGTGGCGTTGCAGGCTGTACGCCACGGCCATGTCGAGCATCCGTTCGCTTGTGCCGAGTGAGTCGGCCGCGACCAGCACCGCCGCCCGCGCGGCGGCGCGTGCGAGCACCTCGGCGGGCCCGGCCACGTCGGCGGGCTCGACGAGCGGCGTCGACGGCGCGGCGTCGAAGGCCACGTCGGCTACGGACCGGGAACGGTCCAACAGGCTGCGTGGTGTGATCCGGACTCCTGGCCCGGCCGGATCGACGAGGACCAGTACAGTCCCGCCGTCGGTGGCCACCGGCACCACAAGAGCGCCGACCTCCCCGGCGGCGAGTACCCGGGGCACCGTGCCGCTCACACGGCCATCAGCGTCGGCGGTGAGCGGCCGGGCCGCCGAGACGACGGCCTCGGCGCTGACCGCGAGCGTCGCCCCGGCGCCGTCGACAGCGTGTGCCAGGACCCGCGGATGCCGCTCCATCGCGGGCAGGGCGACCATGGTGGCGAGCCATGCCGCCGACGGGACCGCGTGACGGGCCAGTTCCTCGGCCGTCAGCGCGAGCTCCACCATGCCGCCGCCCTGGCCACCACGCTCCTCGGGGACCCCGACGCCGCACCAGCCGTCCTCACAGAACCGGCTGGTGAAGGTCGCCGAGTCGCCGGTTTCCAACCACGAGCGCACGACGTCGGCGGGTGCGACGTCGCCGAGCCAGTCGCGCAGCGCCTTCCGGTACGCGGTCTGCTCCTCCGACAAGCTCCACTGCATGGAGAACCCTTCGTTGTGCCTCGACTCGTGCGCTTGACGGCGGTCCGGGTCGTTGGCGGATCGACTGCTAAATTAGGTACGACCAAAAACAATGACCTTGGGGGCGTGATGGCCACTGCGGGCCGCCCGGGTCCGCGGGATCGTCACGCGGTTCGCCTGGGACCAATGCAGGTACCCAAAGCTTCCGATGTCCTCGCTGAGGACCTGCGGGAGCGGATTCTGCGCGGGGAGTTCCGCGAGGGCACGGTGCTGCCACCGGAACGCGAACTCGTCGTGCAGACCCAGATGAGTCGGACCACCGTTCGCGAGGCGCTGCGCATTCTCGAGGTGCAGGGCCTGGTCAGGATCAAGACCGGCCGCTCCGGCGGCGCATACGTCCAGGTGCCCGGTGAGGAGTCCGTCGCCAGCTCCGTCAGCCTGATGATCCGCGGTCGCCAGATCCGACTGGCGGCGCTGCTCGAGACGCGCGAGGCGGTCGAGCCCGCCTGTGCCCGGCTGGCCGCCAAGTACCGCACGGACACCGACATCGCCGCCCTGGAGAAGGCCAACGACGCAATCTCCGTGGAAAGCGGTTCGCTCGCCGACTTCCTGCAGGCCAACGTCGACTGGCATGTCGCGGTTGCGACAGCCAGCCACAACGAGCTGCTCACCGGATTCATGACCGCGCTCTCGCGGGCCATCTACGCCGGCACCGACAACCAGGGCTTCATCGACACCGAGGTCCGGCGCCTGACAGTCCGGGCACACCGCGGGATCACCGAGGCCATCCGGACGCAGGACGCCGACGGGGCCGTGCGGCGGATGAGCCGGCACGTGCACGCCTACGCCGAGGCGGTGCTCAAGGTCGATGAGCGCACCGCCATCGAGGTGCCCGAGGACTGAGCTGCCGGGCCGGTGCCCAGCGGGCCCGCGTTCGGCGCGGGCCCGGCTCACCGCAGACCCTTGACCCGGGCGCGGATGGCCTCGACCGCCTCCGGGTTCTCCGCACCGGACAGGTCGCCGGCATCGGTGCCCAGGACGGCGGCACGCACCGCCCGGCGCAGGATCTTGGCCGACCTGGTCTTGGGCAGTGCGTCCACCCGCACGACCTGGGCCGGGGCGAAGGGTTTGCCGACCTGGGAGGCGACCCGGTCACGCAGCCGGCGTGCGACGTGCTCCCCGGCCTCGTCGCTCTCGTCGCCATAGCTGGGGCGGGCCACCCAGAATGCCCAGACGGCCTCGTTCTTCGTGGGATCCGGGATACCGACGACGGCGCTCTCCGCCACGGCCGGGTCCGCGGCGAGCACCGACTCGATCTCCGCCGGCGCGACGCGCTTGCCCGCGACGTTCATGACGTCGTCGGAACGGCCGAGCACATACCAGTCGCCGTGCTCGTCGACGAGGGCGAAATCGCCCTGACGCCACATGCCGGGGAAGGTCGACCAGTAGGTCTCGAGGTAGCGCCGGTCGTCGCGCCACACGCCCCGGGTCATGGCCGGCCATGGCTGGCGGCACACCAGTTCGCCGATGGCGCCCCGCAACGGCTGGCCGTCCTCGCCGACCACGTCGACGTCCATCCCGAGCGCCGGCCCCCCGAGCGAGCAGCTGGCGATGTCCTCCACCGGGTAGGGGGAAAGGAACGAGCCGCCGACCTCGGTGCCGCCGGAGAAGTTCACGACCGGCACCCGACCGGCGAAGACGTCGCGGGCCAGCCACTCGTAGGACTGCGGGTCCCACGGCTCGCCGGTGGAGCCCAGGACCCGGACCGAGGAGAGGCCCTGCGCGGGCAGACCCGCCGTGGCTGTACGGAGTGTGCGGACCAGGGTGGGGGACACCCCGAGGGTCGTCACCTGGTGGCGCTCCACCAGCTGCCACAGCCGGGCACTGTCCGGGGTATCCGGCGAGCCCTCGTACAGCACCAGGTTCCCGCCGCAGGCGTGGGTGCCGAGAACAGTCAGCGGCCCCATGATCCATCCCATGTCGGTGATCCAGCACAGCGAGCGGCCGGGGCCGAGCTCGAAGCCGTAGGCGAGCTCGCTGGCGACCTTCGTCAGGAAGCCGGCGTGGGTGTGCACGGCTCCCTTCGGCCGCCCGGTCGTCCCGGACGTGTAGCCCAGAAGCAGCACGTCCGAGGCCGAGGTGGGCGTCGTGGCCGAGTAGGGCGGCTCCGCCAGCAGGCTGCTCCAGCCCACCACCTCCGGATGACCCGCCGCGTCGCTCGGGAGGGCGCCGGTTGGTTCGGCCGCCTCCCCGGCGAGGTTCTCCACGACAACGACCAGCTGCACCCCCGGACACGCCGCGATCGCCTCATCCAGCTGTGGCTGCATCTGGACCGTCCGGCCGCGGCGCACGGTGCCGTCCGCTGTGATGACCGCCTTCACCTCGGCGTCCTGCAGCCGGGCCGCGATGGCCCCGGGAGCGAAGCCGGAGAAGAGCGGCACCGCGACGGCTCCCAGACTGGCGACCGCGTAGAGCGCCACGACCGCCTCGGGGATCATCGGCAGGTAGAGGGCGACGGCGTCGCCCGGTCCGATCCAGTGCCGGCGCAGCCCGCTGCATATCCGGGCGACCTGGTCCGCGAGCTGGGCGTACGAGAGCTCGCGGACGGTGCCTGCCTCGGTCTCGTGGACGACCGCCGGTGCGTCGGGGCTCTGTTCGGTCCACCGCCCCAGGCAGGTGTCCACCACGTTCAGCTTCCCCCCGACGAACCACTCGGGGAACTGCGGACCGTTGAGGGTATCCAGCACCGAGTGATAGGGCGTCCGGAAGCGGATGCCCAGGTCGGCCACGACCGCGTCCCAGAAAGCGCCGATGTCGGCGACCGATACCGCTCGCAGGGCGTCGGCGTCGGCCACGCCGAAGTGGCGCATCAGCCGGACGACGTTCGCGTTCTCCAGGTAGTCCTGGTTCGGGCGCCAGATGTAGGTCACGTCAGCTCCGGGGAAGGCCGAGGATGCGCTCGGCGACGATGTTGCGCTGGATGAAGGTGGAGCCCCCGGCGATCGCGGTGCCGCGAGCCTGGTAGGCCAGCCGCAGCCAGCGCTCTGCGGTCGCGCCCTCGTCCGTCGGCCCGAACTGGTCGCCGAGTGGTTCGAGTGAGAGCCGGAAGTCGGCGAGGTCTTCGACCAGGGGGCAGAAGTAGAGCTTGCCGATCGAGGTGACCGGGCCGGGGGGCTCACCGGCTGCCGCGGCCGAGATGACCCGCTGGCCGATCGCGCGGTGCACCAGCGCCCGGCCCCAGAGGTCGGCGACCTTCTGGCGGGTCAGTGGGTCCGCGGCAAGCGGCGTGCCGTCGGCCGCGCTGCGGGAGCGGACGACGGCGACGATCTCCTCAACCGCCTTCGTGGTGTTGACCCGGCCGGTCGCGATCGCCACCCGCTCGAAGGCCAGTGTGCCCATCGCGACCTTCCAACCACCGTCGACCTCTCCGACCACGGCGCCGTCGGGCACGAAGACCTCGTCGAGGAACACCTCGTTGAACTCTGCCTCGCCCAGCATGTGCGCCAGCGGCCGCACCGTGACGCCGGGGGAGTCCATCGGCAGGAGGAAGTAGGTGATGCCGCGATGGCGCTCACCGCCTCCGGTGCGGGCGAGCAGAATGGCGTGCGCGGCCAGCTGTGCACGGCTGGTCCAGATCTTCTGGCCGCTGATGCGCCAGCCACCGTCGACCTTCGTCGCCCTGGTGCGCAGCGAGGCGAGGTCGGATCCGGACTCGGGCTCGGAGAAGAGCTGGCACCAGATGTGCTCGCCGGTCAGGATGGGCCGGAGGAGTCGCTGCTTCTGTTCGGTGGTACCGAAGTGAGCGATCGTCGGCCCGGCGAAGTCCTCTCCGATGATGTTCAGCCGTTCGGGAGCACCGGCCCGGTCGCACTCCTCGGTGAAGATCGCCTGCATCCGCTCGTCGAGCCCGCGGCCTCCGAACTCGGCTGGCCAGGTGAGTCCGGCGTAGCCCGCCGCGAACACCACCGCCTGCCACTGGCGCCAGAAAGGCGCCTTTTCCACCATGTCGGCCGGTTCGGGCCAGGGCAGCTTCGGGAGCTCGTGTGCGAGCCAGGCGCGCACTTCGGCGCGGAAGCGGGCCTCGTCCGGTGCATCGGCGAGATCCATGGACACCACCTCCAGGGGTGCATCGTCGCGCCTAAACGGTACTATAGGTCAGGCCAAATAGCCCGATGTGAGGCTGCCGTGCGGCCTTCCCAGGAACGTCCTCCGGGAGGTCGGGCAAGAGGCGGTCCGCCTGCCGCGGGGGGCCCGTCAACGGGATCAAGCCTGGGACGTCGGGTCGCGTCACCCGTTGTCGAGGTGCATCGAGGACTGATGGACCATGCACCGCCCGGCCCCGGCGCGCTTCGCCGCGTACATCGCGATGTCGGAGGCGTTGAGGAGCCGGTCCGGATCGGCGAGGTCCGCGCAGGAGATCGCGACTCCGGCGCTTGCCGAGACCCGTACGGTCGCATCCGAAAGGTCCACCGGCTCCTGGATGGCGTTGAGTACCCGCCGGGCCAGCCCTTCAATGGCCGAAAGTGAGACGACCCGCTCGCAGAGCACGGCGAACTCGTCTCCAGCGAGCCGGGCGACCACGTCGTCCGGCCGCACCGTTTCCCGCAGGCGCCGGGCGATCTCCCGTAGCAACTCGTCGCCGACCCGGTGGCCGTAGGTGTCGTTGACGGTCTTGAAGCCGTCGAGATCGATGAAGACCACGCCCGTGCGGTGCAGTTTGAGGGTGCGCTCCAGCCGGTCGAGCAGCCATGAGCGGTTGGGCAGGTCGGTGAGGCTGTCGTGCGTCGAGCGGTAGCGGATCTCCCGCTCGGTGGCGAACCGCACCGCCGCGGAGCCGAGCACGCTGGCGACCGCGCCGAGGAACTGCTCGTCGCGATCGCCGAACGGCATCGCGTCCGGTTCCTGGCGGTGCACGGTGATCACAGCGGTGGAGGCGCCGGGCCGACCGACCGGCGCGGCCAGGATCTGCCGGCCTCCCGACGCATCCGGTGCCCCGGTGGTCGCGTGCCCGGTGCGGACCGCGGCGGACACAACCCGCCCGGCGATCGCGTCGGGCAGCGGGAGGCCGACGCTTGCGGCGGGCTTCGCGTCGCGTGCGGCGGCCGACGTGCAGTCGATCTCGTAGAGTGCCACCGCGGCGCTGAGCTGGTTGGCCAGCACGGCGGTGGCGCGGTGCCAGAGGCCCACGGCCTCGGGCGTGACCAGTGCCTGCTCCGCCAGGCTGGCGAGCTGGGCCTCGCCGGAGAGGGCCAGCTCCCGTTCCGTCACGTCGGTGCTGAGCGCGGCGACCAGCTGGACCCGGCCGGCCGCGTCGGGGATGGGAATCATGTGCAGGTCGAAGTAGCGTCCATACGCCTGAACGACCTTCGAGTCGGCCGCGCCGTACTCGAACGTGGCCTTGAGCATCGCGAGCGACTCCTTGTGATCTTCGAAGACCTCGAAGACGGACCTCGTCGCCGCGTCGATGATGTCCTCGGCCTCCCGGGAGTTGCGCGCGCCCGCTCCGAACACGACGTGACCGGTGCGGTCGATCAGCAGCATCGACGCCGGGCTGTGGTCAAGGATGAACCGTAGGTAGTTGGCGACCTGATCTCGGTCGCTCACGTCCTCCATGCGGCTGACAATGTAGGCCTCGTCGCCGCCGAGCAGCCCGTCGAAATCGTGGGTCATCGTGGAGGCGACCTGGACGTGCACGATCTCGCCGTCCGGCCGGGCGAACCGCATGCGAAACGGTGGGAACCGCTCACCGGAGCCGGCGGGTCCGTGGCGGATGACCCTGCGCTCGTAGCTGCTGAACAGCTCGAAGTCCGGCTGGGAGACCAGACGGCGCCAGGATCGGCCGACCATCTCCCCCGCGCCGCGGCCCAGGATCCTGCACGCTGCGGCGTTGGCGTATTTCACGGTCCCGCTGCGGGCGCCGGTGATGACGATGCCCATCTGCAGGTCGTTGACCAGGCCTTCGCTGAAATCCATGATGATCTCTGACGTGTGTCGTCCGGTCCCGTCATCCTCCGTTTGTCACACCACGAGTGTCGGGCCTTGTCTACCCGGTCCTGGCCTGCGGCAACCGGGGGTGAGGTGGGGCCGGCGGCGGCCTGAGCGGCGCTAACGGCCCGACCAGCGCGGTTCCCGCTTCTCCCGGAACGCGGCCACGCCCTCCTTGATGTCCTGGGTGGTGAAGGCGAGAGCGAGCTGGCCCTGCAGGTGGACGAGGGCGGCGTCGAGTGGTTGGTCCCGGGTCGCGTCGAGGGCGTCCTTGCCCATCCGCATGAGCAGCGGCGAACGGGAGGCGACCAGCCCTGCCCAGCGGTCGACCTCGGCGTCGAACTGCGCGCTCGGCACGACCGCGTTGACCATCTGCAGCTGCGCCGCCTCATCGGCGGAGATCAGCCTGCCGGTCATCATGAGCTCGTTCGCCTTCGCCCGCGGCACGCTCCGGTAGATGAGCGCCGAGATCATGAACGGGAAGACTCCGACGTTGATCTCGGGGCAGCCGAATCTCACCCCCTCGCGAGCGATGATGAGATCGCAGGCCAGGGCGAGGCCGAAGGCGCCCGCGAGCACGTCGCCGCCGGCCGCGCAGATGCTCGGCTTCCCCAGCTTCCCGAGCAGTCGGTAGGCGCGCGGGAAACGGTCCAGGCCGGCGTACTTCTCGATCGTCGAGGTATCGCTGGCGAACGCCTTGAGGTCGCCTCCGCTGGAGAACACTCGGTCGTCGCTGGATGCCAGGACGACCAGCCGCACCGCGTCGTCCGCCCGGGCCTGCGCGAGACGGTCGATCAGCTCGTCGAGCAGCCGGTCACTCAGGGCGTTACGCGACGCGGGGTCGTCCAGAATGATGGTGGCGACGCCCCGGGCATCGCGTTCGTACCGGATGAAGGAGGAGGGCATGGTCTTCCTCTGGGCTCGGGGCACAGGCGCGGCAGACATACGCAGACATGCGCCAGACATGCGGAGCACGTGCCGGACTGGATGCGGACGCCGCGCCGTGATCCGCGCGGCCGGTCAGGATGATCAGTCGTGCGTCAGGACGATCTTGCCGATTCCGGTGCCGGCCTCGAGGCGCTCGTGCGCGAGCGCCGCCTGCGCCAGCGGGAACGTGCGGTCGATGACCGGTGGCGCGACCGTGTGGTCGTCAAGGAATCGCAGGAGCCCGGCCATGTCACGGGGGCTGCCCATCGTCGTGCCGATGAGTTCGTACTGCCCGAAGTAGAAAGGGCGGACCGGGAGGGTCGCCTGCTCCCCGGCGCTGGCGCCGAGCACCACACACCGCCCGCCGGGGGCGAGGCAGCGCACCGACTCCGCCCAGCGCCCGACGCTGTCGAGTACGAGGTCGAAGCCAGCGCCGCGGGGGGTCAGCGCCCGCGCCGCCTCGACCCAGTCGGATTCGGTGTGGTCGACGCCGCCGGCCGCGCCCAGCTCCCGAGCCGCGTCGATCTTCCGCGTGGCTCCCGAGGTGACGATCGCGCGCGCACCGGCGGCGGTGGCGAGCGCGACGGCCGTCGTCGCGACTCCTCCGCTGGCTCCGAGCACGAGCAGTGACTCCCCGGACCTGAGTCGGCCTCGACTGAACAGCGCCCGGAACGTGGTCAACCCGACCAGCGGCAGGGCGGCGGCCTGGGCCAGGCTCAGCCCGCGGGGCCGGGGGACCGCGCACTCGGCTGGCACGGTCACCAGTTCGGCGTACGTGCCGGAGTGGTGGTCGCCCAGGATCTCCCAGTCCGCGCCGGGCGCGGCGTCGCCGCGGCCCCAGAACAGGGAGGGCAGCACGACGACCGCCTCGTTGGTGTCGATGCGCACCCCTGCTCCGTCGGCACCGGGGATGTGGGGGAGGGGGGAGGAGTACCGGCCCTGGCGCACCAGTACGTCATGCCAGTTGAGGGCGCTTGCCGCCAGCCGCACGGTAACCCAGCCAGCGCGCTCCGGCGGGGCCGGCACGTCGGCGGGCTGCAACACGGACGGCGAGCCGTAGGACCCCATGACGATTGCGCGCACCCTGCTCCTCGGCGGTGTAGCGAACGGGGATTTGGTCCCTATGGTCATACCATTAATGCTGGGTTGCGGGAGGGCTCGTGGCCTCCGCAGTCGTGGCCACGGAATCGGATGCTTGCCGGCCCGCCCGCGGGTGTGGCAGGTGCTCCGGGTTGGCGGGCCCGCCGATCTGATTGTTCGAGTGCCGGGTGCCTTGCGGATCGTGACGGGTTGCGACGCTGGGCGTAACTAGGTGAGCCCGTCAAGTTCCCAGTCGGGAATCTGCCGGGCGCGTTCGGCGTCGCCCCGTGCTCGCAGGCGGACTCCCTCCTACCAGGGCGCCTGCCAGCGAAGAGTCATCGACCGGGGGAGTGCAAGGGGTAGAAAAGCCCCTCTTCCGGGTGATGAGCTCGATGTGAAGCCACTCACATGATGGATGCAATCCACTTGGAGCCGGGCCGCCGTTAGCGGCGTCCGCATCTGACGCACGGAGCGCCTCATGACCATTACGGATAGCACTCTGATCGTCGACGTCCCAGAGGAGATTGCAAGGCGGGTAGTGCTTCCTGAGGGCCACCGGGAGGACGCGCCGCTGTTCGAGGCGTACCGCTGGCTGCGTGAGAACGCTCCGCTGGCGAAGGTCGCCGTCGACGGATACGACCCGATCTGGCTTGTCACCAAGCACGCGGACATCATGGAGATCGAGCGGCAGCCGGCGATCTTCACCAGTGGCGGCGGAGAGGCCCCCGGGTCGCACAACCCGATCCTGCAGAACCAGGCCGGCGACACGTTCACGAAGTCGTTGACAGGCGGCAGCCTGCGGATTCTCGAGACACTCACCTACCTTGACCCGCCCGAGCACACGATGGTCAAGGACATCGCCAACGAGTGGTTCCGCCCGGTCTCACTGAAGAAGTGGGGGGATCGGATCCGGGCGCTGGCCCAGCAGGCGATCGCCGACCACCTGCGTCCGGGCGCGAACGACCTGGACCTGGTCGCCGACTTCACGCTCGGCTACCCGTTGCACGTCATCATGACACTCTTCGGCATGCCGGCCGAAGACGAGCCGCGCATGATGGCGCTGACCCAGGACTTCTTCGGCACCGCCGATCCCGACACCCAGCGGTCCGACACCGAGGCCCTCACCCCCGAGGCGGCGGCCCAGCAGTGGTCGGCCACCATCCGCGA
This sequence comes from Parafrankia irregularis, assembly GCF_001536285.1. Taxonomy (NCBI): domain Bacteria; kingdom Bacillati; phylum Actinomycetota; class Actinomycetes; order Frankiales; family Frankiaceae; genus Parafrankia; species Parafrankia irregularis. The sequence goes on from NZ_FAOZ01000031.1 coordinate 15,320, forward strand.
CTTCTACGCCTACTTCGACACCTTTCTCGAGGCCCGGCGTGCCGAGCCCAAGGACGACCTGGCCTCGATCATCGCGAACGCTCGCCAGCCCGACGGTGAGCTGTTCCCGAAGGAGGTCGCGTACGGCTGGTTCGTCGCGATCGCGACGGCCGGCCACGACACGACGTCGAGCACCCTGTCGAGCATTCTTGAGGCGCTGGCGCTCAACCCCGATCAGCTCGCCGCGGTGAAGGCGGACCTGTCGCTGGTGCCCGACCTGGTGAACGAAGGGCTGCGCTGGGCGTCGCCGGTGAAGCACTTCGTCCGGCAGGCCAGCCAGGACTACGTGCTGCGGGGCCAGCAGATCGCCGCGGGTGATCGTTTCATGCTCCTCTACCAGTCGGCCAACCGTGACACCGACATCTTCGACGCGCCGGACGAGTTCCGTTTCGACCGCCGGCCCAACCGGCACATCGCCTTCGGCTACGGCCCGCACATGTGCATCGGTCAGCATCTGGCCAAGCTGGAGCTCCGGGTGATGCTCGAGGAGCTGCTGCCGCGGATCACGGCGATCGACATCACCGGCGGGCGCAAGGTCGTGCAGACGAACTTCGTGGGCGGACTGCGCCGGCTGCCGGTGCGTTTGGATCTGGCGTGACCGACGGTGTGACCGGTCGGGTGGTCGTGGTCGGCGCGGGCCACGCGGGGGGAACCTTCGCGGCCCTGCTCTGCCAGGCGGGGTTCGCCGGCGAGCTGGTCGTCTTCGGTGACGAGCCGGAACCGCCCTACCACCGCCCGCCGCTGTCCAAGGAGTTCCTGCACGGCCCGCTGGAGAAGTGGCTGCGCGAGCCGGCCTTCTACCCGGAGCAGGGCGTCGCGCTGAGACTCGGCGAGACGGTCGTGGGGATCGACCGGGCGGCCGGAACGGTCACCTCGACGACTGGACGGGTGTGGTCCTACGACCACCTCGTGCTGGCTACCGGCGCGGCCTCCCGCGCTCTCCCCGTGCCCGGGGCGGATCTCGACGGCGTCGGGATGCTGCGCACACTCGCCGATGCGCGGGCGCTGCGCAGCCGGGTGCTCGGCGCAGGCTCGGTCGCGGTGGTCGGCGGCGGCTACATCGGGCTGGAGGTCGCCGCCGTGGTGCGGGCGAACGGCACGCCCGCCACCATTGTGGAGCGGGAGGAACGCCTGCTGGCGAGAGTGGCCAGCCCCGAGCTGTCGAGTGTCCTCTCGCGCTATCACGCCGAGCGTGGCACGGCCGTGATGACAGGCAGCGTGGTTCGCGGGTTCGAAGGCGAGGCCGGTCGGCTGCGCGCCGTCGTCGTCGCCGGGCCTGGCGGAGACGAGCGTCGTCTCCGGTGCGACGCCGCGGTCGTCGGGGTCGGTGCGGTTCCCCGCGACGAGCTTGCCCGGTCCGTGGGGCTGAGCTGTGACAACGGAATCGTCGTCGACGGCTGGGCGCGCACTGACGACGCCAGGATTCTCGCGATCGGGGACGTGACGAGCCGGCCGGTTCGTGGTGTTGCCGGACGTATGCGCCTCGAAAGCATTCCCAGCGCGGTCGAGCAGGCCAAACAGGCCGTCGCGTCCGTGCTCGGCGGCCCCGCTGTCGAATCGGAAGTCCCCTGGTTCTGGTCTGATCAGTTCGACCTCAAACTCAAGATCGCCGGCGTGCTGCACGGGGGATTCGAGACCGTGGTGCGCGGTGACCCAGGTGCGGGGCGGTTCTCCCTCTTCCACCACCGGGACACCGAGCTCGTCGCGGTGGAGACCGCGAACGCGCCCGCCGACTTCATGGCAGGCCGGAGGCTGCTCGCCGCGGGCCGACCCGTCGACCCCGGCCGGCTCGCGGACCCGCAGGTCGGCCTGCGTGACCTCGTGACCGCCTGACCCGCGTCCAGCACATCCACCCAGCGCATCTGCCTGACACATCCGCCCAGCCCGCGCGCCCGGTCCAGCGGCCGTATCTCCGCTGCTCACCGATGAACGCCTCGGTGGCTCCTGCCGAACACGGCTGGCCGGATTCTTCTGGCCGGGCCCCTGCAATGACCAATACCACCGCCTGAGGAGTACCCATCGTGCCGGCGATCACCTACGTCCTGCCGGACGGCACCGAGAAGAGCGTCGACGTGCCGGTCGGTATGTCGATCATGGATGGTTCGGTTCGCAACAACCTGCCGGGAATCGTCGCGGAATGCGGCGGCGGATGTTCCTGCGCGACCTGCCATGTGCACGTCGACGGGGAGACTCGCGTGCTGTTCGACGAGCCTGCCTCGGAGGAGAAGGATCTCCTCGAATTCCTCGACGGCGCCGACGAGGACTCGCGGCTGTCGTGCCAGCTGATCGTGACGGACGGGTGCGAGGGCATCCGCGTTCGGGTCGTCGACTCCAGCAGCTGAGCCGGTCCGTTCGCCGTCCCTGTGGTGTCCGACGCGCGGGCTGAACACGAAGACGAAAACGGGCTTCCGGGATGGTCGCGGGGCCGCGAAGAGATGAGAAGAGGAAAACCATGAAAGTAACCGCCGCCGTACTCGACGAGCTCGGTGCGGAGTTCAGCCTGAGGCCGCTCGAGCTGGCCGACCCCGCCCCGGGAGAGGTCTTGGTGGAGATCGTGGGCGTCGGGCTGTGCCACACCGACCTCGCCGTCCAGCACGGCCACCTTCCGTTCCCGTTCCCGGCGGTCGTCGGTCACGAGGGCAGCGGTGTGGTGCGGGCGGTCGGCGCGGGCGTGACCAAGGTCGTGCCCGGCGACTCGGTCGCGCTGACCTTCAACAGCTGTGGTGCGTGCTCCGAGTGCCTGGCCGGTTCACCGGCGTACTGCGCGCGCTTCATGGAGGTGAACTTCGGCGGTGTAGGTGGCGACGGCACGGCCAGGCTGCACGACGGCACGACCGACGTGGGCAGCAACTTCTTCGGCCAGTCGTCGTTCGCCACCCATGCCCTGGCACATGAGGCCAACGTGGTGAAGGTCCCTGGAGGCGTGCCGCTGGAGCTTGTCGGGCCGCTGGGCTGCGGCGTGCAGACCGGTGCCGGTGCGGTGCTGAACGCGCTGGACTGCCCCGAGGGCTCCTCGCTCCTGGTCACCGGCGGTGGCTCCGTCGGACTGTCCGCGGTCATGGCGGGACGGGTCCGCAAGCTGTCGACGATCATCGTCGTCGAGCCCGTCGCGGCTCGTCGCGACCTCGCCCTGACGCTGGGCGCGACGCACGTCATCGACCCGGCCGCGGGCGACGTCGCCGAGCAGGTCCGTGCGATCATCCCGGAGGGCGTCAAGTTCGCGGTGGACACCACCGCGGTGGCGCCGGTTCTGGCCGCAGTACTGGCCTCGCTCGCGCAGCAGGGCGAATTCGGAATGGTGGGTGTGCCGTCGGACCCCACCGCGGCGCTGTCGGTCGGCCTCCTGGAGATGCAGGCCCGGGGACTGCGCTTCCGCGGCATCGTCGAGGGCGACAGTAACCCGGACGTGTTCATCCCGTACCTTGTCGAATTGTTCAAGAACGGCGAGTTCCCGCTCGATCGCCTCATCACCACGATGTCGTTCTCGCAAATCAACGAGGCGGTGGCCGTTCAGGCCCGCGGCGACGCCGTCAAGATTGTCCTGACTCACGGGTAGCTGTTCCGACGGGGGTTGGCCTGTCGGGCGCGGCACGGAATTCCGGTGAATTCACCGAGCGAAGGAATGGACATGAGCACAATCGACTACGACCGCCTCTACATCGGCGGCCAGTGGGCGAGCCCGACGTCGACGGAACGAATCAAGGTCACCGAGGCGGCGACCGAGCAGCCCGCGGGCAGCGTGCCCGCGGCGGGCGAGCGCGATATCGACGCCGCCGTCGACGCGGCCCGCCGCGCCTTCGACGACCCCGCCGGATGGGCAAGCTGGGAGCCGTCCCGTCGGGGCGAGGTTCTGGAACGCTTCGCCGCGGCACTGGAATCAAGGGGCGCCGAGACGGCCCGGCGGGTGGCGGTGCAGAACGGCATGCCGCTGTGGCTGGCGCAGAACTTCGAAGCGGGCTTCCCCGCGCTGCTGCTGCGCTACTACACCGGCCTGGTGGCGGCCGGGCAGCACGAGGTCCGGGCCGGCATGCTGGGCAAGAAGGCACTGATCCGGCGGGAGCCGATCGGCGTCGTCGCCGCGATCGTGCCGTGGAACGTGCCACAGGCCATCACCTTCCTCAAGCTCGCCCCGGCGCTCGCGGCCGGGAACACCGTGGTCCTCAAGCCGGCTCCCGAAACCGTGCTGGACGCCTTCCTCATGGCCGAGGCTGCGATTGAGGCGGGACTGCCTCCGGGTGTGCTCAACGTCGTGCCGGCGGGCCGCGAGGTGGGTGCCTACCTCGTTGCGCACCCCGGTGTCGACAAGGTGTCGTTCACCGGCTCCACCGCGGCTGGCCGGGCCATCGCCGAGACCTGCGGCCGGCTGCTGCGGCCGGTGACCCTCGAACTCGGCGGCAAGTCCGCTGCGGTCGTGCTCGACGACGCGGACCTGGGTTCTACGCTGGAGTCGTTCTTCGCCGCGACCCTGCTCAACAACGGCCAGATCTGCTGGCTCGGCACCCGGGTGCTGGCGCCCCGCGCCCGCTACGACGAGATCGTCGACACCGTTACGGCACTGGCCGGCTCGCTGACGATCGGCAACCCGCTTGAGCCGGACACGAAGGTCGGCCCGCTGGTCTCTGCACGGCAGCGGGAGCGGGTGGAGTCCTACATCGCCAAGGGCAAGGCCGAGGGCGGACGGATCACGACCGGCGGCGGGCGCCCGGCGGGCCTCGACCGTGGCTGGTTCGTCGAGCCGACCATTTTCGCGGATGTAGACCCGAAGGCGACGATCTCTCAGGAAGAAATCTTCGGCCCGGTACTCGCGGTGATCCCGTATGACGACGACGACGCCGCCGTCGCCATCGCGAACGACACCGACTTCGGCCTCGGCGGGTCTGTGTGGACGAGTGATCCCGAGCGCGGCGCCGAGTTCGCGGCGAGGGTGCGCTCCGGCACGATCGGCGTCAACGGCTACGTCAACGATCCGTTCGTGCCGTTCGGCGGCATCAAGGCCAGCGGCATGGGACGTGAGCTGGGGCCGGAGGGCCTGCAGCCGTTCCAGGTGCTCAAGACGATCTATCTCGACGAAGCCAACGACCCTGTCTGAGAACCCACCGTGCCGGTCGTCCGGCATCGGTGGTGTGGGAAGTCGCGCCAGGTACGGCGGATCCCCGCACTCGTACCGTCGTACCCGCGTGATCGGCGTGATCACAACTTCTGGCCCGTTTCGCGGCGTCCTACAACGGTTCGCACGGAGCTGACGTGTCGTGCGGAGCTGCCGTTGATGGCGCGCCGCGTCCCTTCCCGAGACCGGTCTGTTGGGTACCCGCCGACAGAACAGGTCCGGGTTTGCTACGAGAGGACGCCATGACCACGACCCGGAACTCGAAAGAGCTGACGATCCCGCCGGATGGCCCGGCGCCGTCCACGCAGCGGTCCGTCGGATTACGGACGCTGCTCGTCTGCGTGTGGTCCGTGCCGCCCGGCCTCGTGCTCGTCATCGTCGGATGGCTGATGGCCGGCTTCATGCCGCCGCCACCGGCCCACGACACCGCAGCGGAGATCGCCTCCTTCTACCGAGATGACACCACCGTCATCCGGCTGGGCCTGCTCCTCATGCTGACCGGCTTCGCGGTGTGGGCGCCGTTGTTCGGGGTCATAACACGTCAGATGCTGCACGCCCGCCGCTCGCACCCGGTGCTGGCCTACATTCAGCTTGGCTCCGGTGCGGCCACCTGGATATTTCTGCTGGTGCCGTTTCTCGTGCTGAGCGCCGCGGCGTTTCGTCCCGAACGCAGCCCGGAGATCACTCAGGCGCTGCACGACACGGGCTGGATCATGCTGTTCATGCCGTTCACCCCGTTCGTCGTGCAGAGCGTCGCCATCGCCGTGGCTACGCTGCTCGATGCCCCCCAGAGGCCTTTCTTCCCGCGCTGGGTGGCGTACTTCAACATCATGGAGGCCATCTCCTTTCTCCCGGTCGGGCTGCTCACGTTCTTCAAGACCGGGCCGTTCGCCTATCACGGTGTGCTGGTCTTCTGGATCCCTATCCTCGTCTTCTTCGCCTGGATGCTCGTGATGACCCTGGTCTGCCACCGCTCGGTGCTCGACACCGCGTTGACCACGGTGCCCCGCGAGCCGGCACATGCGGGATGAGGCTGGAGCTCTGGGGGGATCGGTTCGGCCTGGCGGGCCTGTCACCGGTGGTGGGCCCGCTGACGCCGCCACGACCGCGGCCGGGCCCGGCCGCGGTCGTGGCGGCGGGCATGTGCCGGGCGAGCCGGGTATCTGGGTGCTCGTGCTCGGGGACATGGTCATCTTCGGAGTCCTGTTCACACTCTTCAGCCGGGCGCGCGCCCACGACCCCGTGCTCTTCGCCGAGTCGCAGGAGCGGCTGAGTACCACGATCGGCCTGCTCAACACCGTGTTGCTGCTGGCGAGTTCGTACTTCGTCGTCCGCGGTGTGGGAGCTGTCCGTGACGGCGGCCCACGCCAGCCGGCACGCTTCTTCATGGCGGCGCTGGCCTGCGGCCTGGGTTTCACCGTGAACAAGGTGCTGGAGTACAGCGGGAAGCTCGGGCACGGGATCACCCTCACCACCAACGACTTCTACATGTACTACTACGTGCTCACCGGAATCCACGCACTGCATCTCGTTCTCGGGATGTGCGTGCTCGTAGCCCTGATCTGGTACACCCGGCAACCATCGCGCAGTCCGAAAATCGCAATCGTCGAAGGATGTGCATCCTACTGGCACCTGGTGGACGTGCTTTGGATAGTCCTCTTCCCGCTGCTCTATCTCATCTGACATCTTCCGAAGTACCGAGAACTGGAGGCCGGGCTGCCGTGTCCACACCGCTGCCACCCCCGGGCCCGATAAGCACAGCGAGAGAAGGCGGGGACCGGGTGATCTCGCTCGTGGCGGTCGTCCTCGTTCTCGTGACCGGTCTGTCGGTGTGGCTGGCGGAGGATCTGGCGGGCGACGGTGTTCCCGGGTCGGCGCTCGTCATGACGATCGTCGCGTTCAAGCTGAGGCTCGTGGGCCTCTACTTCATGGAACTCAGGCACGCTCCGCTGACGCTGAAGCTGTTGTTCCATGCCTGGGTCGTCGGGGTGTGGGGAATCATCGTCGGCTTCCAGATGGCGGGTTGACGACCACCGGATCCGGCTGGGTCCACGCGGCGTACGGCGCGCTTGTCGCAAAGCAGCGGAACGATCGCACCGGGCTAGAACCTCCGGCGCCTCGGACCTCTTGACGTGGCACTAAATAATGGTACTTTTGATCGGACCAATCGATTCGAGTGTGGTACCTACAGGAGATTGAGAAACGAGTCGGCGTCGTACGGAGGGTTGCGTCCGCGCGGTCCGCGGCGACGCCCCCGCTGTGCCTGCGGGTGGTTGGACCGCGCCGGGCAGGAGCGGGCGGCAGGCGGACATCGCGACCGGTCCGGTGTCAGCGCTGACGCGTCGGAGAAACCCTGGGGGCGGCGGGCGTTCGGCGGTTCTGACTCATGAGCTGCGCCAGGAAGGCGCACGATCTCCCGATCCGGTGCGGTGCGGCCTGCGCGTGTTCGGTGGGAGGACCGCCTTCCGTGCGGTCATGGGTGTGCGGCGGTGCCAATCCCAGGACGGCACTTATCGGAGGTAGACGAGAATGAAGCACGTCCTCGAGGCGATCTTGGCCCAGACTGCCGGAGCCGAAGCACGGAAGGCCGAGTTCAGCTGCCTGTCGGTGCCGGACGCCTATCGGGGGGTGGTGGTCCGCAAGGACGAGGCCGCGATGTTCGAGGGGCAGGAGTCGCGTGACAAGGACCCGCGAAAGTCCCTGCATCTCGACGAGGTCCCGACCCCGGAGCTCGGCCCCGGTGAGGCGCTCGTGGCGGTGATGGCGTCGTCCGTGAACTACAACACGGTCTGGACGTCCATCTTCGAGCCACTGTCGACCTTCGGGTTCCTGGAGCGGTACGGGCGCACCTCACCGCTGGCGAAGCGGCACGACCTGCCGTATCACGTGGTCGGGTCGGACCTCGCGGGCGTCGTCCTGAGGACCGGTCCGGGAGTGCACGCATGGTCGCCGGGCGACGAGGTCGTGGCGCACTGTCTGTCGGTCGAGCTGGAACGTCCCGAGGGTCACAACGACACGATGCTTGATTCCGAGCAGCGGATCTGGGGGTTCGAGACGAACTTCGGTGGTCTCGCCGAGCTGGCTCTGGTCAAGGCGAACCAGCTCATGCCGAAGCCGAACCATCTGACGTGGGAGGAGGCCGCCGCGCCCGGTCTGGTGAATTCGACCGCCTATCGGCAGCTCGTGTCCCGCAACGGCGCGGGGATGAAGCAGGGCGATGTGGTCCTGATCTGGGGTGCCTCCGGTGGGCTGGGCTCGTACGCCACCCAGATGGCGCTGCGCGGCGGTGCGATCCCGGTGTGCGTCGTCTCGTCACCGGCCAAGGCGGAGATCTGCCGGTCGCTGGGAGCGGAGCTCATCATCGACCGGGCCGCCGAGGACTACCGCTTCTGGGCCGACGAGCAGACCCCGAATCCCAGGGAGTGGCAGCGTTTCGGCAAGCGGATCCGGTCGCTGACCGGCGGAGAGGACCCTGACATCGTCTTCGAGCACCCGGGCAGGGAGACGTTCGGTGCCTCGGTCTACGTCGCCCGCCGCGGCGGGACCATCGTTACCTGCGCCTCGACGAGCGGTTTCCAGCACAGCTACGACAACCGGTATCTGTGGATGCACCTCAAGCGCATCATCGGTACGCACTTCGCGAACTACCGGGAGGCCTGGGAGGCGAACCGGTTGCTCGCGCGCGGTCTGATCCACCCGACGCTGTCGCGGGTGTATCCGTTGGCCGAGACCGGTAGTGCCGCGTATGACGTCCACCGTAACGTTCACCAGGGCAAGGTCGGCGTGCTCTGCCTGGCGCCGCGGGAAGGGCTGGGCGTGCGAGACCAGGAGATGCGAGAACGCCACCTCACCGCCATCAACCGGTTCCGTGGCGTCTAGCCCAGGCGGTGACGGCGCTCGTTCTGCGCTCGCACCGTCACCGCCTGGTGTAGAGGACGCCGAGCTTGTCGCTCTCCTCGCCCGCACGGCCGTGGAATCCAGCGATCTGCCAGCCAGACGGCGCTGTGCGGGTCACGCAGTCGGAGGTGATGGTGCCACCGGCGAGCGTACGGCCGAGGCTGGTAGTGAACTTAGCGTAGAAGATTCTTGTGTGATCGCTCACCTGACCCTGACAGAGGTTCACCGAAGTCATGTACTCCCCGCTCCCCAGGGCCAGCGACTGGGCGCTCCCTCCGGTGCCACCGTGCGCCAGGGAGGTACCGTTGGCCAGGGTGAGGCCGACCCGGTCGACCCGGGAACCCGAACGCAGACTGACGGCCGTGGCCGCACCGCCGGCGGGAATCGTGTCGATATCGGTGAAGGAATACCCGTGAGGGCCTCCGAACTGGTCGCTCGCCTGGTAGTCGGAATTGCGGGTCCAGGTGAAGTCCACGGCGATCGGAAAGTGGTCGGAGAGCATGAGGCCTTGCGCGTCTAGGAAATCGGCGTTCCGATTGGAATAGTTGGCGGCGTTGAGCGTGACGAGACGGCTGCTCCGATACAGCACCTTGTCGACCACCTCGCAGGTGTCGGTTGGCGCTGCCTCGTCACAGAGCAGTGCAGGGCTACCGGCGGTGGGGGCCAGCCCACCACGCTCCAGCTCCACCCAGGCGTCGGTGAGCCCGTTCGCGGCCGCGAACGCGGCGATAGTGTCGCCGGTGCGGGTGTATCGGGTGTTCGTGTCGCCCATCACCACCACGGCATTGCCCACCGAATGCATGGAGATGTAGGAGCCAAGCTGGCTCAGATTTGACGCCCTGGCGGCGAGATCGGCGCTGGTGGTCCCGGCGTCGGGATGCAGGTTGTAGAGGTCGACATAGGCTCCCTCGCCCAGCCGGATCCGACTGAACGTAAAGCCTTTCGGGGTCAGGCAGTCGGCACCCTCCGACGAGCTGCAGTTATCCCATTTGACCCGGTCGAGATCGCTGAGGCTGAAGTCCGAGAGGGTGTTGAGTCCGCTACCAATCGGCACCCCGCCGCTCGTGGGTGTCCGGTAGGGATGGGTGTCGGTCGCGTAGAGGTTCGCGTGGTAGTTGAAGTCCTCCTGCACCTGTACGATGTCATAAGGACCGAGCCGCTGCCCGATAGCGGTGGTGCCCTCCGCGCGAGGAGTCGACGCGCTAGAAAGCTCCTCGGGTAGACCCGCGATGTTGTAGGTCAGGACGGAAAACGACCCCCCAGCGGGTGAGTCCGCGTCCGCCGCCGGGGCAGCGGCGACACCGACAGTGAACGAGAGAGCGAAGACAGCCGCGAATGCGGCACGAGCCGGATGTAGAGACGGGCGCATCGGAACTCCGCATCAGGAGACGTGAGACGGCAAAGCAGGATAAAGCGTATGTTGAATATTTGTCCGAACGCCAAACTTTGCCCCAATAATTGAGGGGTACTCCGCGTAACGCAAAGGCCGGCGCGAACCGCTCCGCCAGCTCGTATGAAGCTTGCTCAACGGGGGCATAACGGAGCTTCTTGTATGATCTGAGGTGTGAGAGACCGCCTTTTCTCTGCGGCTGGTATCGGACGAGCGCTGTGAGCTCGTGGAACCGCAGTTGCCGTCCTTCACGCCGCGTCCGCGGGGCGGAGATACGGCAAACGGCGGACGAGCGGGTGGTGTTCACGGCGGTGGTGTACCGGCCGACATCGGGGTGTGCGAGGCCGAGTCACGAGAGGCGGTTCACGGGCTCTCGCCTGGGTCGGTCGCGTACCGGGCGCGGTTGAGAACATCGGCGATGAGGCTCGGCGGTGCGGCGATCGTGGCCGCTGACTTCGTCGTGTGCTGGGAACCGTCGAGGTCCACCACATGGCCTCCGGCCTCGCGGACGAGTACGACGCCTGCGGCCATGTCCCAGGGATTGTTAGACAGCGTGATGCAGGCGTCGGTCCGGCCGCAGGCGACCCATGCGAGGTCGATCGCGGCGGAACCGAGCATCCGTACGCGTTCGACGCTTTCGGCGAGGCTCCGGGTCAGGGACAACCGGTCATGATTGCTGGCGGCCGCGTCGTCGCCGACAGCATAATCGCCGATGGACACGATGGCGTCCCGGAGGGTTTCGGTCGCGCTACAGGTAATGGGCTGCTTTCCGAGGAACGCGCCGTGTCCTTCGGCGGCTGAGAAGCGTTCGTCGAAACGGGGAAAGTCTATCACCCCGAGTATGGGCGTCGTGTCGCGCACGAGCCCGAGCGAGATGCCGTAGAGCGGCAGTCCGTGCACAAAGTTCGACGTACCGTCCAAGGGGTCGAGAATCCAGGAGAGCCCGCCCTCGGCTATTCCCGACAGTCCATCTTCCTCGCCGAGAAAGGCAATGCCCGACGTCCGATCGGCGAGAAACGCTCGCACGGTCCGTTCGACGGCCAGGTCGACCTGTGAGGCGTAGTCTCGGTCCCCCTTCCTCTCGACCCGGCCCGCCGGCATCTTATCGGCGATCCGCCGTGCGACGTCCACCGCCTCGTGCGCGAGATGGAGAAGGGTACCCAGGTCAGTCACAAGAATGCGATCCGTTCGCAAAATGAAGGGCAGATGCATGGCGGGTAGATGTCGGGGTTGACCGCCGCCGCGACCCGGCTGGATTTCCTCTTGCTTCCGTACCGGTCGCGGGTGAACGGTAGCCCAGCATTGTTGGTGTTCTCCTATCGTTCGGGTCCGTGATTAAAGGGTTACAAAAAGGGCAGATCGGGGAATTCGCGCCGCCGGCCCGTGCTCGCTGTCAGGCGAGGTTGGGGTCGATGAGCACTTTCGCGTGGTGAGTCGTGCGGATGAGCTGCTCGAAAGCGTCCGCTACCCCGTCGAGGCTGACGACGCCGGTGACCATGGGCGTGGGATCGATCTTTCCTCTTCCGATCATGTGTAGTGTGTCGTGGAATTCGGCCGGGTCGTAGCAGAACGAGAAGCGCAGGTCGACCTCCTTGTTGACCGCCATGGTGGGGCGGAAGGAGTCGGGGGTCATGCAGACCCCGACGACGATGATGCGTGCGAGGAACGGCGCGTTCGTCACGATCTGCTCAATGATCCCGGGTAGGCCGACGCATTCGAACACGACAGGGCCGCGCGGGCCGATTCCCGCACGCTTGGCGGCCTTCATGATTGTCGTCCACGGTGTTCCCCGCACAGCGCGCAGTGTGTGCAGGGCGTCGATTCCGGCACCGTACAGGGCTGGTGCTGTCATGATGTGCCCGTCGGCCGCGACGGTCCAGGGTGACCCTTCGGCGGGATCTACGACGATGTCGGCGCCGCACTGAGCGGCAAGCGTCCGTCGAGCGTCTGCTGGGTCGCTCGCGACGACGGTCCTGACGCCCGCGGATTTCAGCATGAGAATAACGGCTAGCCCGATGGGCCCACAGCCGATGACAATCGCGACGTCCTTCCGGGAGACTCGCCCGCGTCGTATCGCGTGATGGGCTACCGCGAGCGGTTCGGTGAGCGCAGCGAGATCGTCAGTTAGTTCTGCTGGAACCTCCATCGTCGCGTCCTCGGCGGCGAGCACGTATTCGGCGTAGGCGCCCGGCGCTCGCTCTGACAGCCCTGTCATCTGGATGCCGTCGTCCTGCTTGATGAGCGGGAGGGAGACCACCCGAGTTCCCGGCTTCCAGCGGGCACGACATCCGGGACCGTAGGCGACGACTTCGCCGACGAACTCGTGCCCCAAGATGACCGACTGGTCGGTGCGCATGAAGTGGTGGTAGCCGACCTCTGCGGCGATGTCCGCGCTCGCGTCGGCGTGCAGGCGGGCGTGCAGGTCCGAACCGCAGATGCCCGCGCGCAGGACGCGCAGCAGCAGCTGCCCGCGGCCCGGTTCCGGTGTGGGCACCTGTTCGACCCGCAACTCGCCGCGGTGCAGTGTCACGGCCCTCATCCCCGCACCTCCTCCCGCTCCGACACTCGCGTCCATCGCAGCCCGTTCGCCAGGTCGGCACGGCTGGTGGCCCACCCGTCGACCATGACGTTCTGCCGGACCGCCCAGGGGTAGCGAGACGTCGCCCGCGGCATCGTCGCGGCGGCTCGGGCGAGGTACCCCGACGCCATGTCCATGAAGGGCTGGCCGGGCTCGATGTCGACCGGCACGACCGGCACGACGGCATCCATATGCTGGTCGATCATGCGTCTGAGGAGGCGGGTGATCAGGCGCGCCGTCATGTCGACGCGGACAGTCCACGACAGATTGATGTAGCCGATGGACACCGCGAGGTTGGGTAGGCCGCTGAGCATCGCTCCGTGGTAGGTGTAGCTCTTCGCCAGGTTGACGCTTTCGCCGTCGACGGTCACGGTCACCCCGCCGAGGAGCTTGATGCGAAGGCCCGTAGCCGTCACGACGATGTCCGCCTCGACGACGCGGCCGGATGCCAGGAGTATCCCCTGGGGCACGAAGCGCTCAATGCGCCCGGTGACGACGGATGCCGTGCCATCGCGAATGACGCGGAACAGGTCGCCTTCGGGAGCGATACACAGGCGCTGGTCCCACGGGGCGTAGGGCGGAGAGAAATGTTCGTCTGCGATCTTCCGCGATCCGACGGCGGAGGCGACACGCCTATGCAGCAGCCAACGTACGCCGTCTGGGAAGCGGTGGCACGCTTGGATGAGCGCCCACTGTATGGCGGTGTTCTTCACGCGAGCGATGCGGTACGCGGCGGGCAGGGGCAGAACCTTACGCAGGGCCCGGGCGACGGCATCGGTGCGTGGCTGAGCGAGAACATAGCTGGGTGTTCGCTGGAGCATCGTCACGTGGGCGGCATCTGCCGCGAGCGCCGGGACCAGCGTGACGGCGGTCGCGCCCGAGCCGACGACGACGACGCGTTTGCCAGCGTAGTCGAGGTCCGCGGGCCAGAACTGCGGGTGCACGACGCGGCCCCGGAACGCCTCGACATCCTGGAAGCCCGGATCGTGCGGCCTCTCGTAGTCGTAGTAGCCGGTACAAAACACCACGAACCGGGCTACATACCGCTCTGGTGTGCCGTCATGATCAGCATCCACGATCCAGCGGGCGCGTACCGACGACCAGTCGGCGGAGACGACCCGCGTACGCAGCCGCACATGCCGGTCTATGTCCGCCTCACTGGCGGTGTCGCGCAGGTACTGGAGCAGCTCGCCCCCGTAGACGATCGAACGCTCTCCCTGCCACGGGCGAAACGGGAACCCGAGCGTGTAGATGTCGGAGTCCGAACGCACGCCCGGGTAGGTGAACAGGTCCCAGGTGCCGCCGATGCGGTCTCGGGCTTCGAGGATCGTGTAGTCGAGCTCGGGGCAGTGCTCCTGTAACCGGTAGGCCACATCGATCGCCGAGAGCCCCGCGCCGACGATGAGTACATCAGTGTGTTGGTCCGCCATCTCGCCTCCTCGCGTGTCGCGGTGCACCGCGATTCTGCGTGGAACGGACGCGAGAAACTTGACTCTGCGCGACATCCGGCGGCTGTCAGCGGGTGCCGCTCCTGGCTCGCACTCCGCGGGGCGGCACGCCCCACCATCGGCGGCTGGCCCGGCTGAACGTCGCCTGCTCGGCGAACCCGAGCCGGGACGAGACCTCCAGGAACGACAGGTCGGTGAGCGTGAGCAAACGCCGCGCCTCGTCCCGGCGCACGTCGTCGACAATCCGGGTGAAGCTCACGCCCAGGTCCGCGAGTCGGCGCTGCAACGTGCGCGGCTCGATCCGCAACATCCGGGCGACCGTCGGGAGGGGGACCGAACCGATGACCAGCGTTTCCCGAATGATCCGTTGGACCCGCGCGACGACGTCCGCCGGATCGGGCAGGAGTGTGCGCAGATACGTCTCCGCCTGCACCCGAAGGCTGTCCCGCGCGCCCAGAATGGGCTGATCGAAGATACCCGCGCGGACTCGGAGAAACGCGGCACCCGCTCCCGTAGCCACTGGGACGCCGTAGAACGTCCGGTACACCTCAAGGGGCGCGGCCGGCTCGTACGACAACTCGACCGAGACCAGCCCGTAGTTCTCGCCCAGCATCAGTTCCAGAGCGCGGTGGACGAACCCGAGCCCGGCATCCATCGCCTGCACTGGAGGGACGACGGGATCGTGCCCGTCGTAGCGGATCGCGACCACGCGCGGATCCCCGTGCGGATCGTCGGTGCGCCACAACCGCAGCGCGTCGGAGTGAAACCCGAGGTAGCGGGTCGCCGCGACGAATGCCTGCTCCGCCGTGCCCGAGTTGGCGATCACGAGTGCCAACGGGCCGAGCATCCCGAGATCGTGTCGTGCCGCGATGCGCAACCCCAGGTCCGGACAGGCCAGGTCACCCGCGGCCTTCTCAAGGAGCGCGACAAGCCTGGCCTCGGCGATAGGAATGTCGTCGTGGTCGAGCACCTCCGGAGCAAGTCCCACCGCACGCACGAAGGCGGTCGGATCGGCGCCGAGTATGCGCACCTCCGTAGCGAAGCCCCGCACCCCCGCGGCACGGATCGTGCCCCCGCGACTGCTCACGCCGCCCAGCCCCCAGGCACCGATGTGGTCGAACGCACCGCGCACTGTGCTCGGTGGCCAGCAGGACGGCCGCCAGCACCATTCGGACGCGATGGCCCGCGCCCACAAGATCGCAGACCGCCGTGAGTACGATGACCCCAGCAGAAGCGTAGCGGCAAACGCTCAGTTCTCGGCGGGTGAACCCCGTCGTCGTCGCGCGCGGCGGGACGTTCTCCACGGTCTGCTCCCATGCGGACGACGCCGTGAAGATCTTCGCCGTCGCCGGACGGAACCTCCGCCTCGTCTGGCACACCCCTCCCACCCCGACGACGTCCTCCGCCGGTGGCCGCGATCTCCTGAAGCGTCGGCGGGTCATCCGATGACCGTCAGCGGCTCCTGCCCCGCGTGGTGCCAGCTGCCCGCCGGCCATCTCCGTCCCGAACCCGCCGGCCCCCGGCGACCATCACATCGCGGAGATCGCGCAGATCGACATCCCGGAGATACCCGGACTCCGGTCCGCGGTGAGCGGCCCACTGCGCGTGCGGGTCAGCAGTACGTGACCACGTCCACCGTCCACCCGGCGGTCATCAGCGCCGACTTCGGCGACCGCGCCCCCACCCGCGGCGGGCTTCGAGTACGTCACCGCGCAGGAAGCACAGTCCCTCGCCTGGATACTGATCCGGGCCGCGATCACCATCGACGCCGGAACCTGCCTCCAACTCCCAGGTTGGAAGGACACGGATGTGCCGACCGTCCTGCTCAGGAGCCTGCGGACGATGCCGGCGATGACGCGGCCGAACCGGACCCGGCAAGGTCTGCTTGTCGAGAATGCGCTGGGCCGACAGGCATGGCGAGATGCAGTTGCCCAGATGAGACTCCGCGGCGGGTCGGAGATTGGGATGCTCCTGAGCGTCGCCGCCTGCCGCGACCACGATCCGATGAGCCACTGCGAGCTGCGGCTCCCGAGGCACGCCGATGCGCCGGACACGATGGACGGCTTCGCGGAGGCGGTTGAAATATCTATATCTATGCCATAGTGTCCGGCGTAGCGGCGGCCGCACAGGACGTCCGCCGGGCCGAGAATTTGTCCGGCGGCCGCTTGGGCCTGTAGGGGGTCGTATGGAAGCGCAGGTCGCGCGGTGCGCCGGCCTGGACGTGCACAAGGACGAGATCGTCGCCTGTGCGCGGATCACCACGGTGCCGGGTGGGCCGGTCGAGGTCCTGCTCCACACGTTCGGGGCGACGACCCGGGAGCTGCTGGGTCTGCGGGACTGGCTGGTCTCGCTGGGCGTGACCCGGGTCGGGATGGAGTCGACCGGGATCTACTGGAAGCCCGTCTACCACATCCTGGAGGACGTGATCGGCGAGTGCTGGCTGCTCAACGCCCGGCACATGCACAACGTCCCCGGCCGCAAGACGGACGCGGCCGATGCCCAGTGGATCGCCGAGCTCGTCGAGTACGGCCTGGTCCGCCCCTCGTTCGTGCCGCCGCAGCCGGTCCGGGAGCTACGGGACCTGACCCGTTACCACAAGGCGCAGATCGAGGAACGGACCCGGGAGGTCCAGCGCCTGGACAAGTTCCTGCAGGACGCGGGGATCAAGCTGTCGTCGGTGTCCTCCTCGATCCTGACGGTGTCCGGTCGGGCGATCCTCGAGTCGATGATCGAGGGCACGACCGACCCGGAGGTGCTCTCGGAACTGGCCCGCGGCCGGCTACGCGCGAAGATCCCGGCGTTGCGGGAGGCGTTGAACGGGTTCTTCACCGGCCACCACGGCCTGATCATCGGGGAGATCCTCGCGAAGCTGGACTACCTCGACGAGGCGATCGACCGGCTCTCGACCGAGATCGACCGGGTGATCGCCCCTTTCGAGGCGAAGGTCGCCCTGCTGGACACGATCCCCGGGGTTGACCGCCGCACCGCGCAGTGCCTGCTCGCCGAGATCGGCCCGGACATGTCGGTGTTCCCGACCGCCGGGCACCTGGCGTCCTGGGCGGGTCGCTGCCCGGGCCAGCACGAGTCCGCCGGTAGATCCAAGGGCGGCAAGACCCGCAAGGGCTCCAAATGGCTGCGGCTGCACCTGCACGAGGCAGCCCGCGCCGCTTCCCGGACCAGGGGCACCTACCTGTCCGCCCAGTACAAGCGGATCAAGGCCAACAGGGGTGCCGCCAAGGCACGGGTCGCCGTCGAGCACTCGATCCTCGTCGCCGCCTGGCACATGCTCAGCCGCGGCGAGCCCTACCAGGACCTCGGCGCCGGCTACTTCACCCGCCGCCAGGACCCCGACCGCCACGCCCAACGGCTCGCCGCCCAGATGAACTCCCTCGGCTACGACGTGGTCTTCACCAAACGACCGACCCCACCCACCGACACCCCGAAGGCCGCCTGACAAGGACCTGAACCCAGCGTCGCGCACACCCGGGGCCTCGGCCCACAGCGGGCATCAGCCTGCCCGCCAACGCATCGCGCCCAGGCCGCGAGGACTCGCCGCGGTCCCGGCACCGACAGCCCCTGACCCAGCGCGGTCACCACCTGGCCCTGGCCGTTCCAGCGTGGTCACCAGCGCCGTAGACCCGTCACGATCACCGGTCGCCTCATTTTCCCTCTAGTAAGTAGAATGCGCCGAAAAGACCAGGTTCGCCGCCACCAGCTCGTTCACGCCAGCACCGATCACGACGGCGTCGGCCATGCGCACTCCGGTTCGGTTTCCCTCCCGATTTGTGGGTCCGGAAACGCCCGGCCGCCGGTGTGGCGGCAGCTCAGCGCCGGCCGGCGGCCTGGCGTTGCCGTCTCATCACCTGGTAGAGCCAGTCGTACCCGCGCTGGTTGGGACGCAGCTGCTCCTGCGGGCCCGCGGGGCAGGACATTGCTGATCGCCGATCCCGGGAAGAGTCCGTTCGCGAACGGCTTCGCGGAGCAGACCGACTGGCCGCTGAACGCGAGGCCGACGTCGAACGCCCCGACCCCGCCGGCGACCGCCGCGCTGGTGCAGCTGGGTTAGCATCGGAATCCAGTTGCTGTTGAGCCACTGCCGCTCCCACACGCCGAAAGCGCTCGCGTAGGTCGCCCCGGGAGAGACCGGGCTCGGGTAGCCGATCCACTACAGTGTCGCGGTCGGCCCGGTGATCGTCCGGATCGGCGCCCTGTCCAGGCCGATCAGCCGGCGCTGTTGAGGCAAGGTGCTTAACCCGTCGGGCGTGAAGGCCACGACGAGGACTGAGATTTCAGGGGATGCGGGCGAGTCCTCCGTACACGTTGACCTGGGCGTCGGTCAGGTCATCCCGGCTGGTGTCGTCGGGCCGCCAGCGGTGCACGGACTGCACCCCGGGCTTGACGGGGTCGAGGCCGTTGAAGAAACGTTCGACTTCGCTGCGGGTGCGGGCCGCGGCGGGAATGCCTTGCTCCCGGTAGACATCGACGGCGCGCCGGACATCGTCGGGTGCGAAGTCGGGTGTGACGTGGGTGAGGGCCAAGTAGCTGCCAGCGGGGAGAGAGTCGAGGTACCGGCGGATGATGCCGTAGGGATTGTCGGAGTCCGGGATGAAGTGCAGGAGAGCGATGACGGACAGGGCGACAGGGCGGGTGAGGTCCAACGTGTCGCGAAGCTCGGCCGATTCGAGGATCTTCTCGGGTTCCCGCAGATCGGCATCCAGGTAGGCGGTGCGGCCTCCGCCGGCGCTGGTGAGCAGCGCGCGGGCGTGAGCGAGCACGATCGGATCGTTGTCGGCGTAGACCGCCCGGCTGTCCGGGGCAATGCTCTGGGCGACCTCGTGCAGGTTCGGCGGGGTCGGGATGCCCGTGCCGATGTCCAGGAACTGGCGGACCCCCGCGTCCCGGGTGAGGAACCGGGTCACCCGGTGCAGGAACGCACGGTTCTGCCGGGCGCTGACCCGGGCATGCGGAAACACCGCGAGAGCCTGCTCGGCCGCCTGCCGGTCGGCGGGAAAGTTGTCCTTGCCACCCACCAACAACGTCCACCAGCTCCAACAGCTCGGCCACCAGGTCACCCTGACAGCCTCACCCTGAGTCATTTTCGACTCAGCTCGTCCACCAGCTCCAACAGCTCGGCCACCAGGTCACCCTGACAGCCTCACCCTGAGTCATTTTCGACTCAGTACCAGACGGGATGAGTGGGCGCGCCGCCGTAGGAAGCGACCATTACTAAATGGTCACGCCGAGCAGGGTGCCGCCGGTCGCGTCGATGGTCTGACCGGTGACCCATCGTGCGTCGGGGGAGGCGAGGAAGGCCACGACGTCGGCGATGTCGACCGGGTCACCGATCCGGTCGAAGGCCGACAGGGCGGCCGTGCGCTCCCTTAGCTGCGGGTCGGCGAGCCAGGGCACGAGGTCGGTGTCGACGACGCCGGGCGCGACCGCGTTGACGGTGATGCCGCGCGGCCCGAGCTCCTGGGCGAGGGTGTGGGTCAGGACGTTGAGGGCTGCCTTGGTCATCGAGTAGGCGATGGTCATCGGGACGGCGATCCGGGCTGCCGCGGAGGTGATGTTGATGATCCGGCCACCGTCGCGGAGCCGGTGCAGGCCATGTTTGAGGATGAACAACGGTGCCTTGACGTTGACCGCGAACATGTCGTCGAAGTCCTTCTCGGCGGTGTCACCGATGGCGGCGTAGGCGACGATCCCGGCGTTGTTGACGACGATGTCCAGGCCTGGCAGGTCGGTGAACTCGGCCACGCCCCGGTCGAACGACTCCCAGAGCGCCGCGGCGTCGCCGGCCTCCCCGAACTTTGCCCGGATCAGAAACGCTCTGCCGCCGCCGCTCTTGATCGTGGCGACCGTCTGCGTGGCCGCTTCCTCGTCGCTCCCGTAGTGGACGGCGACCAGCGCGCCCTCCCGAGCCAGCCGTTCGGCGATGGCCCTGCCGATACCCCTGCTACCACCGGTGACCAGCGCGGTCCTGCCTACCAGCGTCCCCATGCCCACAGCCTTTCCAGAGCGATCGATACAGAATTGGAACTGTAGCAGATTCTCTAGCGCTCGGTATAAAATTAGGATGTGGCAGCAGTCCGACGGGGGCGACCCAGGGAGTTCGACCGAGCCGCGGCCCTTGACCACGCCTTGGTGCTGTTCTGGGAGCGCGGCTATGAGGCGACCTCCATCGCCGATCTCACGGCGGCGATGGGCGTCGGCGCCCCGAGCCTGTACGCGGCCTTCGGCAGTAAGCGCGAGCTGTTCGACGAGGTCGTGCAGGTCTACGGCCAGACCCACCACGCCTTCATCGCGAGGGCGCTGATCGAGGAGCCGACCCTCAAGGCCGGCCTGGACCGCATGTTGCGCGAGGCCGCGGGGGCCTACACCCGTCCCGACCTGCCGCGCGGCTGCCTAGTGATCAGCGCCGCTGTCAACTGCAACGCACCCGAGGTCGAACAGGCTTTGCGTGCCCTGCGCGCCGCCGACCTCGACGCGCTCGAACGCCTCGTCAACGTCGCGATTGACGCCGGGGAACTGCCCGCCGGCACCGACGCCCGCGCGCTGGCCGTATACACCAGCGTGGTCATGCAAGGCATGGCCCAACAGGCCCGTGACGGCGCCGACCGCGGCGACCTTGAAGCGGTGGCCGCCCTGGCAATGCGGGCATGGCCCTGGACAGCACCCTGAACGTGAGCCGACGCCAACCACCACCAAGCCCGCCACCAGCTGAACCGACACCCTCGTACGGAGTTACGGTGCTGCATCTTGCGGCCATCGCGCTTGCTGGAGCGAACCTGCCCGCCTTTCCGGTGTGACCAGCGGGACTGTCCGACAAAGGTGAGCGTGAGCATGGGCGTGACGCAGCTGGGCCACCGCCACTCTGGCCACGAGTAGTCGTCAGCCTGTCCCCCACTCGGCGGGCGTCTACGACTACATCCTCGGCGGTAGGGACAACTTCCGCCGCCCATCGCCCTGCCCACTATGGAAGCAGGACGGAGAGCACCGTCCGCGGGCACATGACCCGATCGGCGCCCCAGGGCCGGTGGACCCGGTCGGCCGGTTGGTGTCGCACCTGCCCGGTGGCCCCGTCCGCTCCGTGGCCTGCTGCCGGGTCAAGCCCCCGCGTTCCGCCTGCCCGTCTGCTGCTGGGCGGCGGCCGTGCCTGTGAACGTGGAGCGGTACTCGTGCGGCGTGACGCCGGCGAGGCGGCGGAAGTGGGCTCGGAAGTTGCTCGCGCTGGGGAAGCCGACATGCCGGGCGATGCGTTCGACTCCGTGGTCCGTCGTCTCCAGGAGCTCCTGGGCGTGACGGACCCGGACGCCGGTCACCCATTCCATCGGGCTCTGCCCGGTCTCGGTGTGGAAGCGCCGGTTGAGGGTGCGGACGCTGGTGTGCGCGGCGGTGGCGAGGTCGGCCAGGGTCAGGTCGAGGTGCGCGTTCTCCTCGATCCAGGCAAGCACGTTCTCCAGGGTGGCCGTCGCGTACCTGGGTGGGTTGCGCACGATGAACTGCGCCTGGCCACCAGTGCGGTGCAGGGGCGCGACCGCGATCCGCGCTGCGTCCGCGGCGACGGCCACCCCGTGGTCGCGGTGGACCAGGTGCAGGCACAGGTCCAGGCCGGCGGCCGCGCCCGCCGAGGTCGCAACGGCGCCGTTGTCGATGTAGAGCGCGTTCGCGTCGACCCGCACCGCCGGGTGGCGGCCGGCCAGCGCATCGGCAGCCAGCCAGTGCGTGGTCGCGCGCAGCCCGTCCAGCAGGCCGGTCTCGGCGAGGGTGAACGCGCCCACGCAGATCGAGGCGATGCGTGTCCCCTCCTTCGCCGCCGCTCGTAGGGCGTCGAGCACCGGGGCCGGAGTCGGTTCCTCGGGATGGTTGCGGCCGGGCACGACGATCGTGTCCGCCCGGTGGAGCTCGTCCAGCCCCGCGCCGACTGCGAGGCGCACAGGCCCGGCGTCGACCATCGGCTCCGCCCCGCAGACGACAACCCGGTACGCCGGCCTTCCGTCGGGCCGGCGGGCCCGTCCGAACAGCTCGACCGGTGTGGCCAGATCGAAGGCGATCACATCGGGTAGGGCGAGCACCGCGACGGTATGCACACCTGCACGCTAGCCCGATGGTTCAGGCAATGTGACGATGACGCCAGGCGGATCGGGTGGATGGCCAGATCCAGTCTGAGCGTGGCATTTCAGCCACTGTGCAGACCTGGGACGCCCCGCGATGCTTAACCGGTGCCAGCCCTCGCCAGACGGACGGACCCTCGCCTGCCCGCGGGTCCGCGCAGCCGGCCTCGTCGGTACGGGTCCGGACGGCCAGCCCTTTGACCAGGAGAGACGCCATGTCGCTGTCGGCTCAGATCGTGCTGTTCGACGGGTTCGACCCGCTCGACGTCATCGCCCCGTTCGAGGTGCTCGCCGCCGGCGGGGACACGCTCGGCGGCGGCGAGCTGCGCGTCGAGCTTGTCTCCGCGGAGGGCCCGCGGTTGGTCATGTCCGGGACGCTCGGGCTGACGTTGACCGCGACCTCCACGCTGGACGCACGGCAGCCCGGTTACGTGATCGTCCCGGGCGCGTCCGGGCCCGTCGACGGGGATCCGGACAAAGGTGTTCCCACCGTGCCCGT
>NZ_FAOZ01000031.1:38401-108347 GCF_001536285.1 Parafrankia irregularis
TGAGTCATTTTCGACTCAGCTCGTCCACCAGCTCCAACAGCTCGGCCACCAGGTCACCCTGACAGCCTCACCCTGAGTCATTTTCGACTCAGTACTAAGCGGTACGGGCGGTTCCCGACAGCACCGGCCACCCGGACAGCCGCGTCGAGGCCGTCCCCCTGTGGCCACGGTGGCGGCGCGAGGCCGGGTGGGGCCATGGCGGTGACACTGACGAGTCAAGGGAAATTTTGTCTGAACTTTACCTTTCTTCTGTAAGGAATTTTCATACATCGCGACCCGAAGGATTGTAAACGATCTTTCGTCGATGGCTAGACTGAGGCATGCAGATCACCGGCGCCGTGCTCACCATCCACGGCAACGCGCTCGCAGGGATCGCGGTAAGTGACGGGCGGACCTGGACGTTCACTCGCGACGACGGCTCGTTCAGCCTCCGCACCGTGCCGGGGCGCCCGGTCTGGGCCGGCGCCCCAACGGCTGGACGGGCCGCTGGTGGCAGCACGCGGCGGCGGGGGAGCCGCTACTGTTTCAGCTTCACCCGAGCCGCGCCGGTGGCGATCCACACCCACCCTCAGGGGAGCTGCGATTCGCGCACATCACGGACACGCATGTCAGCGCGATCGACGGTGACCCGTCCCAGGCGGTCGAGCTCGCCGCCCGCTACGGCGACCAGACGGACACCACCAGCGGCCTGCGCTACGCGCTGGAGGCCGCAGCCGATCACGGCGCGGCATTCGCCGTGATCACCGGTGACCTCACCGACCACGGCACACCCGAAGAGTTCCGGCGCGTGCTCGACTCCCTCGCCGCCGCGCCGCTGCCGGTAGAGATCGTGCCGGGCAACCACGACCACTACGGCCACCGACACCAACCCCACCCCGGCGACACCCCCCACGGTGGCGGGTTTCTCGGCGCGGCAACACTTACCCGCTACGAGCAGGCCATGGGCCCACGCTGGTGGTCAGCCGACCTAGGCGGCGTGCACCTGCTCGCCCTGGACTGGTTCAGCGCCTGGTGCGGCATCGACGACACAGACCAGCAACGCTTCGTGATCGCAGATCTCGCCACCCGAGCCCCCGGACTGCCGGTCGTCGTGCTCGCCCACAACCAGCCCGACCACGACACACTCGCATTGATCCGCTGCAATGCCGCACCCGACGGCCTCCTCGCCGTGCTGTCAGGACATTGGCATGCCGACGCACAGCGCAATGTCGGCGGCTGTCACCTGCTCAGCACGCCCGCAGCCAGCTTCGGCGGACTGGACTGGTCACCACCGCAACTCCGCCTCATCACCCTCACATCCTGCCTGAGAACTACGGATCTACGGCACAACACGATCCCAGCGCTACCGAAACCGCCACGGTCACCGACCACGTCTCGCGTCGACGCCCCGACCTCGCCCCGCACCACCAGCCACTCGATCGGCGACCATCAACATCTTGGCACCCTCGCAACCCTCGCCGGCACCGTCATCGCACCGAGCGCCGACACCCACGGCGCAGGACACCTGACCCGCCTACACACCTCTAACACCGACGGTAGCGACGGTAGCGACGGCCGAGTCGACGTGTTGTGGACGATGCGCGTCGCGGACGAACCTGTCACCGGCGTTCTCGCCAGCCATGACCAGATCCTGGCGTGCAGCCATGCCGGCACCCTCACCGCGCTCGACCCAGCCACCGGCGCAACCCACTGGACCCGGCACCTCCCACACTGGCAGCAACGCCGGCTGCTAGCCACCCCCATCCTCACCGCGACGGGCCGGCTGATCGTCGGTGACGTCGGCGGCATCACCTGCCTGAACATCGACACCGGGGATACAGTCTGGCACCGCGACCAGCTCGGCCAGGTTGACACTCTGCTCACCTACGGAACCGGTCTGGCCACCGACCGCTTGGCCGTGCTGCCCCTCGGCGGCCCCACCCCGGGCCTGACCGCTTTGAACCTGCGCGACGGCACCCTCGCCTGGACCGACCCACCCGGCACACCACCGCCCTCCACCTCGCTGGTTGCCATTGACGGGACCGATGCGCTATTACTCCGCACCGCAGGACCCACCCTCGAGCGACTGGACCTGTCCACCGGCCAGATTCGGTGGCGCACCACCGTGACCGGCCGCTTCTCCACGGCCGCTCCCCTGGTCACCGACGAGGCGATCCTGCTCGTCACCGGCGACGGCATCGCTCACCGGCTCGACCCGGATCACGGCGACATCTTCGACCGCCAGCACCTGCACGGGCTGCGCCCCGCCTATGGTCCCTACCGGTCCACCGGAACAGGCGCGCCCACCACTCCCGTCCATACCCCCCTCGGACCGATGATCGTGCTGCTCGATGGCAGCATCTGGCAACTGGGCTGCCCCGACGGTCCGCTCCTCGTCGGCGACATCGCGTCGCCCGTCACCACCCAGCCTGTTTCACTCGGATTGAACACCCTCGTCGTACTCAGCACTGACGCGGTCGTTCACCTGCTCGACATCAACGCCCCTGTAACCCGCCCCACGCTCGCCGGTCTGGCATCGTGGCAGGCATCATGACCAGCGCCACCCACAACCGCCGACCCAACACCAGTCAACACATCGCAGACGTTGTTGCCAATGGTGGCACCATCACCGCACAACTCCGCGCCTGCATGCCCACCTTGACCCCCAGTGGTCAACGGATCGGCCAGGCCATCCTCGCCGAACCCCGCGACATCATCCACATGACCGTCACCGACCTCGCCGAACGCACCGAGACCTCGGTCGCCACCATCGTCCGATTCTGCCAGGACATCAGCCTCAAAGGCTTCGCAGACCCTGCTGGTTTATTCAGGCTGCGTGGGTGAGGTCGAGCCGGGTGAGGTGGGTGGTGCGGGTGCGGTCGAGGGGCTTGCCGGTCCAGTAGGCATCGAGCCGGATCATGTTGATCGCGGTCGCGGCGATGGTGTGTTCCAGGCTGGTCTTGGACAGGCCGCGGTAGCGGGCGGTCCGGATACCCGTGACGTGGGTGGTCTGGCGGATGGTGCCCTCGATCCCGGACCGGGCTGCGTAGCGGCGTTTCCATTCGTCGGTCGTCTGTGCGGCCCGTGCGGTGACGGTGGCTTCGTGGAGCTCACGGTCCCGGAGGGTGATGTGGCGCTGTTTGCCTTTCGTGCACTGTTCCCGGGCCGGGCAGGGACCGCAGGTCGCTTTCGTCCAGGTCACCACGATCACCTCGGCGGCGCGCTGGCGGGACGGGTTCCACGTCGAGCTGGTCCGGCCCTGCGGGCAGGTGCCGCGGCGGCGGTCGAAGTCGAAGGAGAAACTCGCCTTGTCGTAGCCCGCCCGGGCTTTCGCCTGGTGGGAGTGGTCGAGCAGGATCGGGGTGACCAGGCGGATCCCATAAGCCCGGGCGGAGTGGATGATCTGGTTGGCGCTGGGGTAGCCGGAGTCGAGCAGGTGCTCGTCGGGGGCCAGCCCGTTGCGGTCGAGTTCGGTGTGGATGTCATCCAGGGCGGCCGCGTCGGGGGTGGTCGCCGGGGTGGTCAGCACCCCGATGATCAGGTTCGGGACGTCCCCACGCCCGGTCGTGTCGGGTGCTGGTGCGGGGTCGGGTGGGGTGCAGGTCTCGGTGAGATGGACCTTGTACCCGTCCCAGCTCTGGTCACGTTTGAGGCTGTGCCGGGTGTCGAGGTCGTAGGGCGAGATCAGGCGGTCTCTGCCAGGCGGGAGACCGTCTCCGCCTTCGGAGGTGTTCTCCCGCCGTCGTACCACCTCCGTCCCGCTGCCCGTGGTGTACCGGTAGAACTGCTGCACCCAGACCCGCCGTAAAACGTCGACGGCGGGGATCTGGCGCAGCCAGACCGGCGCGTCGCGGGCGTGGACGGCCGCGAGCAGGTGGTAGCCGTCACGGCCGTACTCGACCATGAGGGCCTTACGCTTCGTCTCCGACGCGGGAAGACGCCAGGTGTCGACCCGCGCCCCGTACCGCCGCTGCCAGGAGTCGTCGATCACCCCGCCCAGCCAGGCCGGGGCGGCGCTGGCAAGCGCCTCGAGCGCGGCGCGCACGGTCTCCCCGGCCAGTTCCAGCCGGCACAGCTGCCGGATCGCGCCGAGCACATGGGTGGAATCGGTACGCGCCCGCCCGCCCGCGGTGAGCAGCCCCTGCGCGACCAGACGCGCCAGAAGCGCGTCGAGGGCGTGGGTCGCGAGATCCCCCGCGACCAGCCGGGTCCGGAACTCCGTGAACACGCTGGCGTCGAACCCGGGATCGTCGAGATCGAGACCGAGCGCGTACTTCCACGACATCCGGTCCCGGACCGCGTCCGCGGCCTGCCGGTCGGTGAGGTTCTCGGCGAACTGCAGGACCGTGGCCATCATCAGCTGCGCCGGGGAGATCCCCGGCCGGCCCCGCACCCCGAACGCGCCGGTGAACCGGCCGTCCTCGTAGACCACGCCGAGCTCGTCACGGATACGCATCGCCAGGTTCCCCTTCGGGAACGCGGCACGCGCGACCTGCGCGGTCAGTGGCGGGACCTCGGGCCAGGGTCTCGGTTGCAGGGACACGACCAGCATCATCCCGACCCGACACCCACGGCCAGCGTGCCGTCCCGGGTGTTGCGCACGGGTTGAGAGACACCCCCACAACCCGAATAAGCCAGCAGGGTCTTCGCAGACCTCAAAATCCGTCTCGCCGCCGAATCCATCCCTGCCGAACGCGGCCTGCACGAAGACGTCGCCGCGGCCGACGAGCCCGCAACCGTCCTGGACAAGATCCTGAACAGCACCGCCCAAGCAATTACCGAAGCGTCCGGCACGGTCGACCACGACAGTTTCGCCCGGGCCGTTCAAACCCTCGCCCACGTCGAGCGGCTACTCATACTCGGTGTCGGCACCTCCTCCCCCCTCGCGCAGGACGCCGCGTACCGATTCCGCACCGTCGGGCTGACCACGGAAGCACCCCTCGACCCACACATCCAGCACGTCACCGCACGCCTGCTCCACCCCGGAACTGCCTGCCTTGCGATCAGCCACACCGGGCAGACCCAAGAAACCCTCGCCAGCGCCGCCGCCGCCAAACAAGCCGGCGCCGAAACCATCGCCCTCACCAGCTTCTACCGGTCACCACTCGCCAAAATCGTCGAAACCTGCCTCGTTGCCGGAAGCCGCGAAACGAAATTTCGCATCGAAGCCATGAGTAGCCGCATCATCCACTCCACCATTCTCGACGCCCTCTACGTCGCCGTCTGCCTCGCCAACCCAGAACGAGCGCAAACCACCCAGCAACTCACCGCCGAAGTCCTCGCCGAACACCGCATCTAACTTGTCGCTTAACCTTCAGGTGGGGACTGTGTCGCCAACGGTTTCCGGCAGATTTAATCAGTAGGACTCGACGGACAGCCAACGGTCACGGTAAGTGATCGCAAAGGCGTCGATCACGGGTTTCCAGCGGACCATCCACCGGGCGCGGCCGGCCCCGGTGGGGTCCAGGCTGCGGGTCACGGCGCTATTGCGTTTGGCGAAGGCGGGGCATGCCAGTGGCCGGGGCGTCTGCCGGTCAGACGGCGGCGGCGAGTTCGGTGAACGCGGCGGCGAAGAAGTGCCGGGCGGCGGCCTGGTCGCGCCGTTCGCTGGCCAGGACGTCGATGACCTGACCATGCTGGTCAACAGCCCGGTACACGTAGGTCCACCGGCCGGAGACCATCACGTAGGTGTTGGGTCGGGCCGAGGCGCGGTGCCAGTCTTTCGGCTGATCCGTTTCCTCGGCCCGCCCGCCGAGTCGGGTAGGCCGCCGGCGACGTGCCCTGGTTGGGTCCTTTTCCGTCGGCCCCGCCGAACCCGCCGGGCGGCGTTAACTGCAACGGGCTTTCCAGTGGTTATGTCGTGGGTTACGTGGTCGCCGGCCGGCGTGGATGGCCTCGTGGCAGGGGCGGCAGGTGACGAGTGTCTTTCTCTGCCCCATGGCCATGAGGCGGACCCATGCCGGTTTACAGCGGTTGCGGGCCTGGCTACTGGAACGCCGGGTGGAGGTCGTGGTGCTGGAGGCCACCTCCGACGACTGGCGGGCGGTCTATTACGTGTTGCAGCCGGATCTGAACCTGATGCTGGTCAACCCCTCTCATCTCAAGGGAATCCGGGGTCGCAAGACCGATCCCAGTGACGCGGCGTTCCTGGCACGGGCCGGCGCGTCGGGCATGGTGATGGCGTCCTTCGTCCCGGCACGGAAGATCCGGGAACTGCGGGACCTGACCCGCCGGCGGACCGAACTGGTGCGCGCCGCAAGCTGGGAGGCTCAGCGGCTGGAGAAGGAGCTCGAGGACACCGGGATGAAACTCGCCGCGGTCCTCACCAACCTGGTCGGTGTCACCGGCCGGAAGATCCTCGAAGCCCTCGTCACCGGCGAGCGCGACCCCCACCTGCTCGCCGACTTCGCCACCGGCCGGGCCCGCGCCAAGATCCCGGCACTCATCGAGGCGCTGGACGGCGAGTTCACCGACCACCACGCCTCCATGGTCCGCCACTACCTCGACGAGATCGACCGCTGGAAGGCGGTCATCGCCGGGTTCGACGAGCGGATCGCGGCCATGCTCACCGGCCAGATGCAGGACCTGGATCTCCTGGCCTCGATCCCCGGCATCGGCCGCCTCGCGGCCGAGATCATCATCGCGGAGACCGGGGGTGACATGGCCCAGTTCCCCAGCGCCCATCACCTCGCCTCCTGGATCGGGGTCTGCCCAGGCCAGAACGAGTCCGCCGGGGTGAACAAGTCCGGCCACATCCGGACCGACAATCGCAACCTCAAACGCCTGCTCGGGATCGCCGCGATGGTGGCGATCAAGAAGAAGGACTCCTACCTGGGCGCTTTCTACCGCCGGCTCGCCGCCCGCCGGGGCGGCCGACACGCCCAGGTCGCCGTCATGCACAAACTCACCATCGCCATCTGGCACGTCCTGCACGACAGGGTCCCCTACCGCGACCTGGGCGCCGATCACTTCGCCAAACGAGATCCCGAACGCGCCATGCGCCGCATGATCAAGCAAGCCAACAGCCTCGGCCTCACCATCCGCTTCGAACCGATCGGGGTCACCTGAGGCGCACCGGTCACTTTATTTTCTCGCGGAGGGCGTCGGCCGCCAGGCGCCGGTTTGAGGTCGCGTTCTTCTCCTCGCTCGGCATTTCCGCGAAGGTCAGGGTGCTGCCGCTGGGTACGAAGATGGTGTCGTAGCCGAAGCCGCCGCTGCCGCGAGGCTCGGTGGTCAGTGTCCCGTGAACGGTGCCGATGAAGACCCGGACGCCGGTCGCGTCGGCATAGCCGAGAGCGGTCGTGGCCCTGGGTGCCGACGGTGTCCAGGAACCATGCGACGAGGGCGCCGGGGAGGCCGTTCCAGGCATCGAGTGCCAGACCGGTGTCGTCGACGAGTACCGGACGGTGCAGCTTCGCGTAGGCGTCCGTGGCTTTGCGTTCCACCACCGTCGCGACGTCGAGCGACTGGATCTCGACGAGGTCCAGTCTGGTCGCGGTGACCTCGATGCCCAGGATGGTGGAGTACTCGCGGGCCTTGCCTGGATTCCCGGTGATGAGCGTGACACGGTCGATCATGTGTTCCTCGCTTCGGCGTGGTCTCGGCATACTGTGGCGCGGCGGTGGCGGGCCTACGGATGGCCCACCGTCCGGCTGGTCTCGGCGGACGTGCGCTCGTGTCGTGGGAGGCCGCGGTCGGCAAGTGCCGGGCCCGCGTGCCGAAGCGGCGTTGCCTGGACGGCCGCGCTACGGTGAAGACGCTTCCCACAGTGGGCTCGTTCCGAGGTCGTGCTCAACCCGGAGCCCACTCGCGGTACCAGCGCGGTGATCGATGACCACGATCTGGCACCGCACCCCTGGGCATCAGTCGGGCCGCGCCGATCGCGGCCCGACCCGCCTGCCTCGTGGCGACACCGAGGCCTGAGATCGGAATCTCCAGGAGATGTGTCATGGGCAAGTCGACTCCGATGGACCGCGAGGCCGCCGACCGGATCAGCCGGGCCGCGGTGAACAACCCGAACTCCGCCACCGCCCTGACCGGCTGGGATGGCCGTGCGCGCGATGCGGCGGACAGCAACGAGGGCGACGACGGGCCGATCTGGGACGATGACGACGAGTGATCGCGTCGGCCCGGTGGATCTGACCGCGGCCGGGCTGATCAGGGCACGGAGGGTCTACACCGTGGCTTCGTCGATCGACCTATCGTGAGCGCGTGCGCCGGGTTGCCAGCGGCCGGTGGGGGCACAACCCGGCGCACGCTGGCCCATCTGTGCAGGTCAAGGTGGCTACCAAGACCTCATGGTCGAACCTCTGTGCGATTCTGGTGGGTGTGTGGCTGACGATCGACGGCGAGCGATACGACCCGTCCGGCGCCTACGTCGATCTTGAAGCCGAACGGGCACGGATCGCCCAGGCGCTGTTCCGCTGTGAGGTTGAGCAGCTCCACCTCGCCGACGGGCGGCGGGTACTGGTGAACTGGCGGTCGGTCCGCCTCGTGCACATCGGGGAGTAACGGGCCGGCCGTCGCCACCCGCTGCAGGAAACGCGAACTACATGGTTGCACCGGGATCGCCGCGGTAGCGGCCCGCGTAGGCGGCGAGCGCAGCATGACCCGATCGCGGCCCGCACCCGGGCGGATGTTCCACCCGCATCTGGCAGGCGGCCGCACAGCTCGCGCGAAGCGGCGGCGGGCAGTCCCGTGCGGTGATAGCCACGGGAAATGGATGATCGCCAGAGGCTTCTTCGGCTCGTCTCTCTCGTCGCGTGGGCCGGCGAGCCTGGCTCCGACAGATCCGGCCTGCGTTTCGCGAACACCGAAGACGAGCGACAGTGGAACGGCCCGACAGCCGCCTGGGTGGCCGGGCTCGAACGAGGCGAGGTCACGCCCGAGCCCGAGGGTGATCAGGCCCGTGCCGCGCTGTGGCGTCTGGCCTCGTGGTATGCCGTGGCGGTGCGGAGCGGTAACGATCCGGCGGGGGGTGACATCGACACCCGCGAGTTCTCCGGCGTTGCGTACTACGCCGTCGACGGTCTCCCGGACGGCGTGCTCGCCGTGCTGGGCCGGATGGTGCGCACCTGGCTGAACTTCAACTTTGATGTCGATGAGGTGAGCTTGGCGCGCCGTTGGGCCGAGGACGTCCAGGCGACAGCGTGGCGGCTGCTTGTGGCCGAGCAGTTCAGCCGCCACGCGTAGCCCTTCGGGTCTGCTGGCCGTCCTCGTGGCGATCTGCCAGGTCCCGCGGACGCACCCTTGCGCCGAACCGTCCGAAGGCACCAACGCGTTCGCGGCCGCCCTTCTGCGTGAACGGGCGGCGTTGACGAATGCGTCGGGGTTAGACGCCGTCAGACGACGAAACCGGCCCCGGACGATCCGGCCCGCAACGTCGCGATCGCCCGCTGGAGGGCTCCCACGAGGTCCTCCGTCTCGTCGGCGGTGAGGCCTTCACGATCGGGCTCGTCAATGTCGCTGCTTCCCAAAGTGATCACAGGAGGGTCCGCGGTGGTATGAGTCACGTATTGTTCGATCCTCACCACAAGCTCCAGGGGGTCCCCTCGTATTCCGTCTCTTTCGGGAAGATCGATGAGGGCGATCTCGGCCGTGTGATAGCCGCCGGGGCCGTTGGGCTCGGGCCTCAGGTGCCCGGCCGGCTCCTGGCACCAGGACGGACAGGAACGATAACGATCATCGCCGTTCACCGGACTCATGGTGTCTGGTCCGCTCCTCTCGTCGCGACCGGTCAGGCGGCCTTCGTGAGCCCTCTCCGTGTCGCCGCGTCCTCGACGTCCCACCCATCAATAATCCATCTCAGCCGGGTCCAGGGGGCGGGAGATAGCGGCTGGTCGAATCGATTGTTGGTCGGCGACCTCTTTCCCGCACGCCCCACAGCCCTGGCCCAGGCCGATCATCGACGCCGTGGTGAAGGTGCTCGACCCGTCGGGGGTGAAGGCCATGACGGGGACCGCGCTCAGGGGATGCGGGCGAGGGCTCCGTACACGTTGACTTCGGCGTCGGTCGGGCCGTCCAGGCTGGTGTCGTCGGGCCGCCAGCGGTGCACGGGCTGTACCCCGGGTTCGATGACGTCGAGGCCGTCGAAGAAACGCTCGACCTCGCCGCGGGTCCGGACCGTGGCGGGGATGCCCTGGCCCCGGTAGATCTCGACGACCCGCCCGACCTCGTCAGGTGCGAAGTCGGGAGTGACGTGGGTGAGCGCCAGGTAGCTCCCGGCCGGAAGCGCGTCGAGATAGCGGCGGAGGATGCCGTACGGGTCGTCGGTGTCCGGGATGAAGTGCAGCAGAGCGATGACGGACAACGCGACGGGGCGGGTCAGGTCCAGGGTGTCGCGAAGCTCGGCCGACTCGAGGATCTTCTCGGGTTCCCGCAGGTCGGCATCCAGATAGGCCGTACGACCCTCACCGGTGCCGGTGAGCAGAGCACGCGCGTGAGAGAGCACGATCGGGTCGTTATCGGCATAGACCACCCGGCAGCCCGGGTCGATGCCCTGGGCGACCTCGTGCAGGTTCGGCGAGGTCGGAATACCCGTGCCCACGTCCAGGAACTGGCGGATCCCCGCTTCCTGGGCGAGGAACCGGGTCACCCGGTGCAGGAACGCACGGTTCTGCCGGGCGGTGACCCGGCCGTGCGGAAACACCGCGAGCGCCTGCTCGGCCGCCTGCCGGTCGGCGGGAAAGTTGTCCTTACCACCGCGAAGTCGGCCCGAGGCGCGGTGCCGGCATTTCGGCCGGTCCGTTTCCTCGGGCCGCTTCCCGAACCCGCCGTGCCCATTACTGAGCAACGGGCTCTGCACAGGCCCCGTATTTATGGCTCGTGTTCTCGTCATCCCGCGACCACCCATGGCGAGGGGATCGCCGCTCCCCGGTACCGGTATCGAGTTGTGCTGATCGACCCGGGGTGGAGCAGCGTGGTCTCGCCGTCAGCTGGCCACCATTTCCATCCGTTGCCGCTGTAGCGGCGTCGGAGGGCCTTCCAGCCCGTCTTGCAGT
Organism: Parafrankia irregularis; assembly: GCF_001536285.1. Taxonomy (NCBI): domain Bacteria; kingdom Bacillati; phylum Actinomycetota; class Actinomycetes; order Frankiales; family Frankiaceae; genus Parafrankia; species Parafrankia irregularis. The sequence continues at coordinate 49,381 of NZ_FAOZ01000031.1, forward strand.
GTTTCCTGCCTACCCAGGCCCACACCTGCCGCCAGACGACGGAGGCGAGGAAACCGAAGGTCTTACTGGACACACCCTGCCGGAAGTAGGTGCACCAGCCCCGCAGCACCGGATTGAGCCGGTGCAGCAGAGCCGACAGCGGTTGGTCGACGTTCGTGCCCCGGCACACGTCCTTGACCCTCTGGCAGATGGCGCGCAGCGCCTTTTTCGCCGGGTAGGTGTAGACGTAGTGCCGGTCTTCGCCACGCTTCTGGTGACGCTGGATGCGCCATCCAAGGAAGTCAAGGCCCTCGTCAATATGGGTTACCAGGGTCTTCTCCGGGGACAGTCGTAGCCCAATCCCGGCGAGAACCCCGGCGATCTCCTCTCGCAGGGCTTCCGCGTCCGCCTGGGTGCCCTTCACCATCAGGCACCAATCATCCGCGTAACGGACCAGACGGAAATTCGGTAGACCCTGGCCACGGCGTTTCCGCCGCTCCCACTCGCCGGTCAACGGGCCTCCCGGCATCTGGGCGATATGCTCGTCCAGTACCGACAGGGCCACATTAGCCAACAACGGGGACAAGATCGACCCTTGCGGAGTGCCAGCGTCTGTGCCCCGCAGCGCGCCGTCCTCGGTGAGGACACCTGCTTTCAGGAACGCCTTCACCAAGGCCAGCACACGTTTATCCCCGATCCGAGCCCGCACCCGCTCCATAAGAGCGGGATGCGAGATCTCGTCGAAGCAGGCTTTGATGTCGCCCTCCACGACCCACTCGTAACAACGGGGGCGTGAGCTGAGAAAACGCACCTCGGCCACCGCGTCCTGAGCCCGACGGCCCGGGCGGAACCCATACGAACACGGCAAGAAATCCGCCTCGAAGACAGGTTCCAACACCAGCTTCAAAGATGCCTGGACCACCCGGTCGGCAACGGTCGCGATCCCCAGACGGCGCACCTTGCCGCCGGTCTTGGGAATCATCCGCTCCCGCGCCGGCAACGGGCGGAAGCTACGGTCTCTTAGCGAGGCCCGCAACCCGTCGAGGAACTTCCCGACGCCCCTGGCCTGGATGGCGTGCGCCGAAACGCCGTCCACCCCCGCCGACCTGGCACCCTTGTTACTCCGCACACGAACCCACGCCACCAACAGAAACGCGGGGTCGTGGACGAGGTTGAAAACATCGTCGAACCGACGACGAGGCTCGTCCCGAGCCCAACGGTGTAGTTTGGCCTGGATCTCCAGTACCCGGCGCTCCGCCTCCACGAAGGCGTCATCAAGCTCCGGCCCGCCGATATTCACCAGCGCGGCTCCTGGCATTCCAGCATCCTCCCTACCAGCCTGCTGGTCCCCTTCCCCATGTACACGCCTCTCGCGTGCTCGGAGTACTACGGGACCTCCGCCCCGCCCCTGGCCACCAGCCGGCAGCGAGCCTGCCCCACATGGGGGCGACCACGGACGGTTCCCACGTTCACCACATCACCGATCGACCAGGTAGGCGCCCAGCTGTACCCCGACAGCCTCGCCACGGCTACGCCGCAGACATTCACCGTGACCTCCTCACCGGCTAGCTGACCCGGCTTCAGAGTTGACCGCCTCCACCTACCAGACGGCCACGCGCTGCACACCGGCCCTTATCCACCAGATTTGAGCCGGCACGACTCTTACGGAGCGTCAACCACTGATTCGCTTACGCTGCACCTTCTGATCTCGATTGCCGAACCCGGCCCATCTGGCAGTGCTGGACCGTCCCGGCGTTGTCGGGGCCGCTTCCCGTCCTCCCCGGCGCTCCCCGGATCAGACTGCCCCCATCTTCAATCAGGCCGCTGCGACGGCCCAATGGCGAGGGTCTCCCACCCCTGCTCGGTGACGCGGCGCCTCGTGGCGCAGCAGGTAGTAGTCGTACATACGGGCGGTGTGCGGCACGTCCACCTTCAGATCGACCGGGTTGATGCGCTCTCTGCTGGGCGTGAACCACGGCTTCCGGCTGGACACTCCGGCCTTGGCATCGGTCACCGTGCACAACCCCCAAATTCGGCGTAATCGTCTGGGGTCACCTTAACGGGTAGCTAATTGCCTTCCCCAGGGGACGCCGCAGACAGTCCGTGAGTGACGTGCCGGCTGGATGGCTTGTCGCACCAGGGATCGACCCGGATGTTCGCGATCGCCGCCGCCTGCATGGAGGCCCTGCGGTTTCCTCCCGGCCTGCCGCACGTCGGGATACCGCTCGTAGGCGCGGCCGCGGCGAGTGGACCGGGTCTCAACGTCGGACGCAAAATAGGGGACCGTGACCGACCCTGGGAGCGCCGCGCAGCGGACGTTGGCCCTGCTCACAGGCCAGCTCCACGTCGTGCACCACGAAGGTGGCCCGGACACCGCCGCGCTGCGGGCGGCACACCACCAACTCGACGCGATCATCCGCGACGCTGCTACCCGCCCCGATCGAGACCATCACCAGCGTGGAACGGCTGACCGTCGGACTCCTCCTGCAGCTCGCCAAGACCACCCACACATCCCCGCAGGAGATACTCCAGGACATCGCGGTCCTCCACGCCCGCCAGGGCGCGGACGCCGACCCGGCCGTCGCCTTGCTGGCCGCCCGCCCGCCTCGACATGGCCGACACGACGTCGGCTTCGGCACCGTTGGATGCGGTACACCAGGATCTGATCTTTCATGCGGTGCAGAGCAACCCGCAGCGCACCTTGCGCACCCTGACCATGGTCGCCACCGCGTTGCTCGTGGCCCTCGCCGGAGCCCTGGGAACAACCCCCGAGAACCTGATCGCCCGTCTTGCTCCCTACACCTTCCCGCACGACCACTGACCCGTCCCAGAGAAGACCGGGCCAGAGGGGGCCACGCCCGGGGTCCGAGGAATGGGGGCCGTGTCCACCTACTTGCCGCCATGCCGGAAGTGATCTTCGCTGTGGCGTGAGGGGACGGACGCCACCTCCTCACCCTGATGACGATCACGGACGGGCGAACCGTGCCGACGACCTCGGAGGCACGGTCGCGCAGCGTGATCGTCAAATATGCGCGCCATTCGCGGAGCGGTCATCGTGGGCCTACATGGGCGAAGGAGGCCGGTCCTTGGCAGATGGCGGCATCGAGACCCCAGCGGACAGGACGCTCTCGACGGGCCGTATGCGCGGCATGCGGGTTCGGCCCGTCACGGATCGGACCTTCCATATCCTGCTGGCGCTGGTGACGGCGCTGTTCGTACCAGCAGCCGCGGGCCAGCTGGCCTTCTCCGGTCAGCCGCGGCTCATCGTCCAGGCGACGGCTCTGTTCGTCTGCGGCGTGGCGTCGACCGTGTTCGCGGTCCTCGGCATCGCGCGCACGCGCGGCATCGACCGCAGGTGGCGGGTGCTGGTCGCCGCCGGCCCGCTCTCCGCCCTGCCCAGCGCGTTCGAATGGACACGCCAGTACTCTTCCGGTAACCCACTCGAACTGCAGCTGACGCCAAGCGAGAGCCTGTTCCTGATCGCTCCGCTCCTCACGATCGCAGGCCTGATCTGCGTACCCGCCCGCACCGACGACGGGCCGACGCGAGCGCCTCCGCCTCCGGGCAGCGGCTGGTGGCCCCGGTACTCCCACGCGGTCATCGCACTGGACAGCCTGATGATCACCCTATCCATCCTCATGATCGCTTGGTTCGCTGTGCTGCGGGACATCACCCACAGCAGGATCAGCGGGACGTCGTTCGTCGTCGCGGTCACCTTCGCGCTCACCTTGGCGCTGCTGGTTGTGGTTCTGGTGCTGGTGGCGACCTTCCGACGGCCCCGCAACGGCCGCGCGGTCGCCCTGCTCGGCGCCGGCCTCGTCGTGCTCGCCGCGTCCGAAACAGTGCTGATCCAGCTCAGCCTGCCTGACCCGGTCAGCATGGAGGGCAGCGTACCGACATGGCTCGGAGCAGCCACGGGCCCACTGCTGGTCGCCCTCGCCATGATCGCCCCCGAGCCCGGCAGGCGGCCGCCCGCGCCTCCGATCGCCCACACCCCAGCCAGCAGATCCAGCTGGTCGGGACGGGAGGTCCGCCAATGGCTACACGCCTATCTGCCCTATCTGCCGCTCAGCGTCGCCACGGCGCTCGTCCTGGCAAGTGCCCTGCGCGACGGCGGGTTGTACGGGCTGCCCCTCTACCGGCAATCTGCCTCGCCATGCTCGTCAGCCTCCGCCAGATCGTCGTCATCGCGGAGAACCGCCGGCTGGTCAGCGATGTGCATCGTGCGCACCAGCGGCTTGAGTACCAGGCGCATCACGACGGGCTGACCGGCCTGGCCAACCGCGTTCTGTTCACCCGCGAGCTCGAGACGGCGGTGACCGCGCACCGCCGGCACGGAACACCCGTCGTCGTGTTGTTCTGCGATATCGACCACTTCAAGACCATCAATGACACACATGGCCATTCCGTCGGCGACGCACTCCTCCGTACGGTCGCGACCCGCCTGCACACCGCCATACGTCGCGGTGACCTCGCCGCCCGTGTCGGCGGCGACGAGTTCGCCGTCCTCCTCGCCGACACCAGTACCGACGCCAGTGCCCATACTGCCGGCGAGCAGTGCGCCCGACGGATCGCGGTCGGCATGCTCCGGCCCGTCACCCTGGCCGGTCGCCCCCAGCGGATACAGATCAGTATCGGTCTGGCGATTGCCGACGGGCGGCAGCCCTCCACCTCCGCCGAACAGATACTCCATCAGGCCGATACGGGTATGTATGAGGCGAAGCGCAGGCGGGCGAAACACCGACGAAGAACCTCGTCGGTCTGACGGCCTGGACAGCCGGACGCCGATTGCGTCGTATCGAGAGCGCGGGCATCGCGTACGCGCGAAGGACCCTGCGGGCCCTCGGCGGGGCCTCTCGAGCCGGCCCGGCGCACGCTCCAACGGCTCTGTCAACGGGCGCTGAAAACGGGATCTGGATCTGACCCTGATCTTGTGACGGTGCTGACCCCGGTGATGTCGGCGTGGCCCTGGCGGCGCGTAACGGGCGGAGGTAGTCGAGCACGGTCGCCTGGCTTCCGCTGTATCCGCGCTCGCGGATCTCGCGGAACAGCCCGCTGCCGTTGGTGGCGCCGGCGGCGACTCGTTCGTGCAGGTAGGGCTTGTACGGTTCGAGGACCTGGCCGCGACCGTCGCGGGTCTTGGCCAGGATCTCCTCGATGCTGGTCGCGCGGTAGTACTTGCGTACGGTCTCCCTGGCCAGGCCAAGGTCCCGGGCGATCGGCTTGATCCCCACGCCCTTCGCCTTCAGGTCTTGGACGGCGGCGTAACGCTGCCGGGCGTTGCGCACGAAAGCCCGCTGTTCGAACCGCTCGTCATCGTCCGCGGCGGTGGTCGTGGTGTCGAGCAGCGGGCTCGGCCCGGCGTCGCGCTCGGCAGCAGCCGCGGGTTCTCGCAGGCACGACCGGTGCTAGCTTGATCTTTAACCTTGGGTGTCGAACGAGCCGTCGTCTGTGATCACTCGGCTCGGAGGCCACTGTTCATGTAGGCAGCCTTCGGTTGATCATGTGTTCCGACCAAGGCGCACACGCTCGGCACGAAGGCTGTGAGGATGAGTCTGCTGCATGATGCTGCCCGGCAGGAGCCGTTCGCGGAACTGTCTCGTTTCCGGTACGAGTTCTACTCCTGCCTGACCCGGCGAGCCGATGCGTTGTTCGAGCTGGCTGACGCCGTCCTGTGCGCGGACGGCCCTGTGCGCTCGCTGGTGGAGCTGTCGCTGGTGGGCGAACACCGGCGCGGGCACGGTGGCCTCTACGATGCGGTGGCGGCCGGACGGGTGGACATCGCCCGGCTACAGCGGGCCGTGGCCGGGGTGTCGTTGCCACGGGCGGCCGACGGCCGGCTGGTCCTAGCCGCCGATGTCACCTGCTGGCTGCGGCCCGACGCGCACACGTCACCGCAGCGGATCCTGTGCCACACCTACGGACGTGGCAAGGACCAGCACATCCCCGTCCCCGGCTGGCCGTACTCGGTGATCTGCGCGCTGGAGACAGGCCGTAGCTCGTGGACCGCGCCGCTGGACGCCCTGCGGCTGGCACCCGGAGACGACGCCGCCGCGGTCACTGCCCGGCAGATACGCGAGCTGGTCGAGCGGCTGAAGGCAGCCGGGCAGTGGAAAGACCACGACCCGGACATGCTCATCATGGTGGACGCCGGCTACGACGTGCCTCGCCTGGCCTTCCTGCTCCGCGATCTGCCGGTCCAGGTGCTGGGCCGGATGCGCTCCGACCGCGTCCTGCGCCGCGCGGCACCGCCCCGCACCCCCGGCACCTACGGCCGCCCGCCCCGCCACGGCGGCGAGTCGTCTTCGGTGACCCCGACACCTGGACCACCCCCGACCAGGCGACCGTGACCGACACCCGTCTCTACGGCACGGCGAGTGCACGGGCCTGGGACCGGCTCCACCCGCGGCTGACCCACCGCTCGGCATGGGCCGCCGACCTGGGTGTGCTGCCGGTCATCGAGGGCACCGTGATCCTTCTACAGGTCGAGCGCCTGCCCAGCGGGGCCAACCCCAAGCGCCTGTCTGGTTGTGGTGGTCAGGCACCGGCGCCACCGCCGCTCAGGTCGACCTGCTCTGGCAGGTCTTCCTGCGGCGTTTCGATATCGAGCACACCTTCCGACTGTTCAAGCAGCCCCTCGGATGGACGGCACCGAAGGTCCGCACCCCCGAGGCGGCCGATCGCTGGACCTGGCTGATCCTCGCCGCCTACACACAGCTGCGTCTGGCCCGCCCGCTGGCCGCCGACCGACGCCGACCGTGGGAGAGACCCAGCCCACCCGACCGTCTGACACCCGCACGCATCCGCCGCGATTTTCGGCACCTGCGCACGAAGACCACCTGCCCCGCGGCAGCACCGAAACCCTCCCGACCCGGCCCCGGCCGGCCACCCGGCCGCAAGAACACCCAGCCCACTCCACGCCATGACGTGCACATAGTCGGCAAAGCGGACCTCACCCAGCGGCGGACGAAGAAGTCCACGACCCCACGACCACGCCGCACAGGTTAAAGATCAAGCTAGTGCGCTGACCACGATCCTTTCCGGGTTTAGTCAGGCGGCTTGTGGTCGTGGCCGGCCCCAGCGTTGCTGGCGTTCGGAACGGACGCGGGCGCGTTCGCGGCGTTGGGCTTGCACGACGGTGGGGTGGCGGGCGTGGGCGTTACGCCACCGCAGGTAGGCCTGGAGTCCGCGGGCGAGGGTGGGATGGTTCGGGTGGTTCGCGTTGCCCATCGCGAACGTCCGTAGGGGCCCGAACTGGGCCTCGATCGGGTTCGCCCACGACGCGTTCGTCGGGGTCAGACACAGTTCGACGCTGTTCCGCGCCGCCCAGCGGCGGATCGCGGGGGTGGTGTTCGCGGACAGGTTGTCGCAGATGATGTAGACCGGTGCGGTGTCCGGCCGGGCGGCCCGGATCGTCCTGAACGCGGCGAGGGTGTTCACCCCGCCTTTCCGGGCCCGGGTCACACCCCACAGCTGATCGTCGCCCAACGAGTAGCAGCCGTGGAAGTACCGGATCCCGTGGGTGCGGTGGTAGGTCGCGGGCAGCCGGTCCGGATGCCGCTGGGGTGCCCAGCCGACACCGTGGGTCGGGCGGATCGACAGCGGTCCGAACTGATCGAACGCGAAACAGCGGTTCGGACAGGTCGTGGTGAGGTACTCGATCCGGTCGAGTTTCGTGTCCTTGTCCGGGTCGGTGGACTCCTTCCACGTCCTCGTGCGCTGGAACGAGATCCGATGGTGGTGCAGGATCTGCCGGAGCCGTTCCCGGCCGATGGTGACGGTGCGGTCGGGGTTGTCGGCCAGGTAGTCGGTGAGCTTGCGCAGGCTCCAGTGGGTGAACGGCTGCCCGAGTTTCGCCGGGCGGGTGCGGGCCGTCTGGACGAGGAACGCTTCGTCGTCAGAGCTGATCAGGCGGGGACGGCCTCCCGCCCAGCGAGGGTCCAACGCACCCAGACCGGTCTCGTTGAACCTGTGGATCACCCCCCGCACCGTGTCCTCGTCCGCCTGGACCAGGTTCGCGATCGCCGGCATCGGGGTTCCGCTCGCCGACGCCATGATGATCAGAGCCCGGCGGACCCGGATCGAGCCGTGTTTCCCTCGGCGCGCGATCGCCTGGAGTCGTTGGCCTTCCTCGTCGGTCAGCCGCCGCGCTCGGACCGGTTGTCCTCCCATCGGGCTCACCTCCGGGATCGGCGTCAGTTACCGATCCCGACGCTGCACCCGAAACCGCCCGATCCCCAGCACCTTGCCCGGCGTGTCCTCACAACCCGGGAACGTTCATGGTCAGCGCACTAGCTTGATCTTTAACCTGTGCGGTGTTGGTGGGCGGTCATGGTGAGGTCCCGTCGGGTGGTCTTTCCAACGTCGTGGTGGGGTGCGGGCTGACGGTTGCGGGAGCCGGGAGGGCGGCTGGGGCCAGCCGTGGTGGGTTTCGGTGCGCTGGCGGGGAGGGGCGTGATCGCGCGGATGTTCCGGAATCCTCGTCGGACTCGGGCGGGGGTCAGCCGTCCTGGTGGAGCGGGTTTCTCCCAGGGGCGACGCAGATCGCGGGCCAGGGATCGGGCGACGCGGAGCTAGGTGTGGACGGTGATGATCAGCCAGGTCCAGCGGTCGGCGGCCTGCGGGGTGCGGATCTTCGGGCGGGTCCAGCCGAGGGTCTGTTTGAACAGCCGGAAGGTGTGGTCCAGGTCGAACCTGCGCAGGAACGCCTGCCAGGCGCGGTCGATGTCGGCGGCGGTGGCGTTGATGGCCGACGTCCACAGCCAGACGGGCTTGGGATCGCGGTCGTCGGGCAGGTGGTCGACCTGTAGGCGGATGAGGGTCCCTTCGATGATCGGCAGCTCTCCGGGGTGGTCGAGCCAGCAGGTGCGGTGGGTCAGCCGGGGATGTAGCCGGTCCCAGCTGGCCGCGGTGGCCTGCCCGTAGCGGCTGGTGTTGGTGATCGTGGTGTGCTGCGGTTCGGGCCAGGTCGCGGGCCTGTCGAGGGCGAACTCGGGGCCGTGCTTGGGTGGACGGCCGTTGGTACCTGGCTGCCTCGGTGGTTTGGCCAGGCGCAGGACGCGGTCGGAACGGATCCGGCCGAGCACTTCGACGGGCAGGTCGGCCAGGACGAACGCCAGCCGGGTCACGTCACAACCGGCGTCCATCACGATCAGGATGGTCGGGTCTCCGTCGCGCCAGTGCCCGGCGGTGATCAGACGGCCCACGACCTCCCGGAGCTGGTCGGCGGTCACCGCTGTGGCGTCGTCGGTGGGGCCAAGGCGCACCGCGTCCAGGACCGCGGTCCACGACGTCCGGCCGGGTTCGAGGGCGGCGACGAAGGAGTAGGGCCAGCCCGGGATCAGCTGGGACTGGTCCTTCGTCCGGCCGTGCACATGGCAGAACAGCCGGTCCGCGCTGGTCGGTGCGTCCGGACGCAGCCACGGGCTGACGTCGACGGCCAGCACGAGCCGTCCGTCGGCCGCCGCGCGCAGAGAAAGGTCCGAGAGCGCACGTCACAGCCGGGCAATCTCTCATCGGCCACTGTTCAGCCCGTCGTACAAGGCTCCATGGCCGCGACGGTGCTCCGGGGCCAGTGTCAGGTCGACCAACGTCCGGACCGGGCCGTCGGTACACAGCACCGCCTCCACAGTTTCGAACAGCGCGTCCGCTCGGCGAGTCAGGCAGTCGTAGAACTCCTGCCGGAAGCGACACAGCCGTCCCAGAGCCTCGCCGCGTCCTGGCTCGTCCTGCACACTGCCCATCACGACCTTCGGCTTGATCCGGCTTCTTTGGCGAGAGCACGATCTTCCGAAGGTCGTCCCACGTCACGAGGACACGCCCACCCACCCCACAACACCAGCAGGTATCGCACAGCGTGACACCCGACGGTTAAACGACAAGCTAGGTGGTGCCGTCAGGATGCACGCAGCCGTGATGGTGGCTGTCGCGGTCGGCGCGCTCAGCCTGCAGCGAGGATGGTTCACGGAGTTTCACCCGCGGCAGTGGGCTGCGGGATGGGGTCCTGGCTACCGTGTTCCTGACCCACATGTCCCTGTACTGGGTTCGGGACCGCTCGTTCGTTGATCCCCTGACTGAGATGCCCTGCGGCTGGTACCGGACGAGCTCTGGGAGCTTGTGGAGCCGTTGTTGCCGTCCTTCGCTCCGCGTCCGAAGGGCGGGGCACGGCTCCGGCGGACGAACGGGCGATGTTCACGGCGGTGGTGTACACGCTGACCTCGGGCCGTGCGTGGCGGCATCTGCCGCCGTCGTTCGGGGCATTGGCTCGGATTCGCTCGCCCTGGCAGCGATGCTGACCTGCTGGAAGGAACTGGGTGCGGGTCTCACTTGGCCCAGGCCTGCGGTCTGGGTCAGCCGGTGCTGCCCGTTGTGTCATCGGCACAGAGGCGTTCGCGTGCTACCTGGAAGGCCGTTCCCGTGCGGTTAACCCGGACGAAAGCATAGCAGTCCAGCGGTATGAGGGCGTTGGTCGTGAGGTCGACTGGCGTGACCAGCCCGCCGGCGTCGAAGCTCCGCACCTTTCGTAGCGAGGTCATGAAGGTCTCACGGGCGGGGCATTCGCCGGCGCCTTCGAGCCCGCGCAGAAGAAGGTCGGCGAAGATATAACCGTACATGGCGAATTCCTGCTCAGGTTGCGTCTCGGGCGCGTATTTGATCATAGCTTCGCGATATCGGTCGATGGCAGTCCCGCCAGCCTCGAACGGCCGGAAGTACACTGGGATCGTTACCCCAGCTAGGGCTCGGCCGAGACGGGGCAGCATGTCGCGAGAGTAGCCGCTGAGCGAGATGCTGACTGCGAGATTTAGATTTGTCTCCCGGGCGGCTGCGATGACTGCCGCGAAGTCATCGGGGGAGGTGAGCCCGACTAAGGTGTCGGCGCCAGCCTCGGCGAGCCGCCGAGCGACGTGCAGTGGGCTGTCGGCGCCGCTGCTGAAGGCGATCGAATCGATGGTGCTTAGACCGATCTCCTCGAAGGCGGTCCGGAATCTGTCCGCGCTCTGAAGTACGGACACCGCCGATCCTGTGGTCAGGATTCCGACTTTCGTGCCGCCGCCGCGCTGGATGTAACGGCCCAGTGTCTGCGGGGAGGTGTTGTACGCGTAGGCGAAAAGGTTTGGGTATCTGGCCCAGTCGGCCACCGCGAGACCCACGACGGGCACACCCTGAGCGGACGTCGTGTCCAGCGAGCCACTCAGCGCTGTGGTGATCGATAGGAGTCCGAAGACGGACCCAGATCGGAGGAGGTCCCCAACGACCTGGGCGTTTTGGTTCGGGGAGCTCGCATCATCGCGCCAACGGTAAACGATCTTTCGGCCGTGTACGCCGCCTCCGTCGTTGGCGAGACCGAGCCTCGCGTCGACCCCGGAACGGGCCGAGGCCAGCGCGCCGGAGCCGGCGCCGGTGTCCGCGGTCACTAGGCCGATCGTTATCTCGTCGGCTGTGACACCCGGGCTGTCACAGCCGGCTGCCGGCTGCTGGGCCTCCCGCCTGTCCGAGCAGCTCGTCGCACCCACGAGTCCTATCATCGCGGCAGAACATAATATCGTCATCACAAAATTCGTTCGCATACTCGCTCCAGTAGGTACGAGCGACCATCAGGTCACAGTGAAAGACCATGCCAGGGTGGCGGTAATAGGTCCCTGGTGATGCCCTCTGGTGGTCGTGTCTGTGTCTGTGTCGGAGGTCGTGTCTGTGTCGTGGATCACGATCCTAGCCTGTAAGTTGAGCGAGTGAACGAAAGGGCTGGACAACGCGCGTCCGGTGCGTGATAGGGAGACGCGTAGGCCGAAAGGCGTGGCGCGGTTGAGTCGGCCTGAAGCGTGGTGCCAGTGTTGTCGCCGATCCGTTTCTCCAGGCCGCTCGCCGAACCCGGCGTGTCCGTCTCCGAGCGCCGGGCTCTCCACAGTTCCTGCTGTGGGCTACTCGTCAGGTGATCACTCAGGGAGTGGGGATGGTATCGCCCCGGTAGCGATACCGTGTGATCGCGGGCGTTCGCGCCGGGTTGATCAGCTCCACTCCGTCCACCGTGATCGGCATCCGGGACCCGTTGGGGCCGAGGAGTCGTTGACGGATGTCCTTCCACGACCAACGGTGCAGCGTCTTGAACTATGATCATCCGGCGTCAGAGGAAGACCCCCAGAATCCTGAACGTGTGCTTCGCGGCGGCGTGCCGGAAGTAGTTGGTCCGTGCACGATCCGTTCCTCGCAGGAGGCGCCCAAATCTGCCCCGGCGGCCTCGCCACGGTTACGCCGCAGATTTTCGCCATGGCTTCCCGGGCGTGCGACCACAGACCCGCCAAGGAGTTCCCCTCCGCACCATTTCTGTGAGCGGGATGCGCGCCGCTTCCGACCCAGATCCACCAGGTTCGAGGCGGTAACTCATTTCGGGGCGTAAAAGCCGGTTCCTCTCGTACACCTAAGCGACTCGCTCGCCAAGCTCGACCCATCTGGCAGTTCTGGGCCGTCTCGGCTTTGTCGCGGCTGCTCCCATCCTCTCGGGCACATCCCGGATCGGACTGCCGCCAGCTACACTCATTCCGCTGCGGCAGGGCCTTTAAAGGTAACTTCATAGACCCCTGCGACGGGACGAAAGGCGCAGGTCTTCCGTCTCCACTCGGTCAAACTGGCTCTGTTCGTGACGGCTGGGTGCAGTTGGTCGTCGGTTCTGGATGCGTCCGAGACTTCAACCATGATCGTTTGTTCGTGAGATGTGGATGCGGTCCCGGGAGGCGTGGCGGCGGTGACCGCGGTCAATGTCCTTTGACAATGAACCTGGTCCGCGTGCCATCGAATGTGGTCCGGTCGTGGTTCGTGTCATCGAAGCTGACCCGATCTGACTCCTGTTGATCTACGGTCCGACGGGTGGCGGTCCCGGCAGTCGAGTCTCTGGACAGCGGGTTCACGGTGGAGTTCGTGGAAGCGGCTGGATCACTGCGCAGGGAAAGGCTGGCGGCGTGTTGGAGCATGCCGTTCGAGAGGGCCAGTCCGGTCCGATCGTTCGGCTGGCCGAGGGGAGGTCGCAGCTTCCCGGGCTGGTGGTGGTCAGCCACTCTTGGCGATCATGTCGGGTTCGAGTCGTGGCTGGAGCGGGATCATGTGATGCTGCTCGACTTCGACCCGGACGTGGTGGCGCTGTCCGCGCAGCCGTTCTGGCTGCGCTGGCACGACGGCGTTCGTCCGCGTCGGCATGCCCCGGACTTCTTCGTCCGGCGCGCGGATGGCGGGGGTGTGGTCGTCGATGTGCGGGCGGACGACCGGATCGAGCCGGCGGACGCCGAGGCGTTCGCGGCGACGGCGGTGGCCTGCGGCCAGGTCGGCTGGCTGTTTCGGCGGGTTGGGGTGCCAGACGGGGTACTGGTGGCGAACGTGCGCTGGCTGGCGCGCTACCGGCATCCCCGCTGCGTTGGCGACGGGACGCTGGCCGACCGACTGGTGGAGGTGTTCGCTGAGCCGAGGTCGTTGTTCGGCGGCGCTGCCGAGGTTGGCGACCGGATCGCGGTGCTGCCGGTGCTCTACCACCTGCTGTGGTGCCGGCGGCTGGTCGCGGACCTGACCGGCGGTCTGCTCGGACCGTCCACGGCGGTCGGTCCGGCGGGATGGTCGCGGTGACCGGAGTTGGGCCGGTTCCGCCGCACGGCATGTTGGACGGGCTGCCCGCCGAGGCGGTCGAGCGGGCGTTGTGGTGGGAACGGCATGTCGTCGAGGTGCTGGACGGCCGGCCACCGGACAGCCCGCCGGAGGCTGCGCCGCGGCCGGAGTTCGACCCCGGGCGGTGGTCGTTGACCCGCCGGGAACAGGCGAAGGCCGCCGAGCTCGCCGCGGCGGGTCACCGGGTGAGCGCGGCCACGGTCAAACGCCGCCGGCAGCGCTACCAGGCACGGGGCGTCGTCGGCCTGGTCGACCACCGAATCGACCGCAAGACCGCAGCCTTCGGTCGGGTCGACGAGCGGGTTGCCGCGGCGATGACCACGGCGATCGGCGAGACGACGGATGCGTCGTCTCGCACGGCGGGGTTCGTGCTCTGGCGCACCGAGCAGCTGCTCATCGGGGCTGACCCGCCGGTGGTGCTGCCGTCGCGGCGGACCCTCTACCGGCTGTTCGGCCGGCTCGCGCACGGCCAGCACGTGACAGGGTCTGCGCGGGCACGCCGGTCGCTGGCCGCGCGTCCGGACGGGCCGTTCTCTGCGGTCACGGTGACGGCGCCGGGTGAACTGATGCAGGTCGACTCGACCCCGTTCGACGTGCTGGTCCGTCTTGATGATGGGGTCACCGGCCGAGTCGAGCTGACCGGCATGGTCGATGTCGCGACCCGAACGGTGACAGCCGCGGTGCTGAGGCCGACGACGAAGGCGGCCGACGTCGCGGTACTGCTGGCGCGTTCGGTGACTCCGGAGCCGATGCGCCCGGGGCGGGCGCAGGCGCTGGCGATGTCCCGGTCGGTACTGCCGCACCGGCGCCTGCTCGCCATCGACGAGCGGTTCGAGTATGCGGCGGCCCGGCCGGTGATCGTCCCGGACACGATCGTCTGCGATCACGGGAAGGTGTTCATGTCACGGGCGTTCCGTGCGTCCTGCCGTTTCCTCGGGATCAGCCTGCAACCGGCGCACGAGGCCACCCCGACGGACAAGGGGCACATCGAGCGGACGTTGGGCTCGGTGGCCTCGCTGTTCGCGCAGTTCGTCGCCGGCTACGCCGGCTCCACCGCCGACCGGCGCGGCCGGGGCCTGGTCGACGGGCCGCTGTGGTCGCTGCCCGAGCTGCAGGATCTCCTCGACGAGTGGATCGTCGCGGGCTGGCAGAACCGGCCGCACGATGGTCTGCGTGACCCGCTGTCTCCCGGGCGGATGTTCACACCGAACGAGAAGTACTCCGCACTGCTCGAGGCTTCCGGTCACGTCCCGGTCACCCTGACCGGGGACGACTACATCGAGCTGCTGCCCGCCCGCTGGCACGCCGTCAACGCCTACGGCATCCGGCTCAACCACCGCACCTACGACGCTGAGGCCCTGGGCCCGCTGCGTCGCCAGCCGTCCGGCGTCAAAGAGAAGAAAGATCTCTGGGAAGTTCACCACGATCCCTATGACGTTTCCCGGATCTGGGTTCGTGACCCGGCCGGAGGTTGGATCACCGCGTTCTGGACCCAGCTGCACCGGACCCCGGTCCCGTTCGGTGAACTGGCCTGGGACCACGCCCGCGCCGGCCTGCCCACCAGCACGGAGCGGGAGATCGCCGACGCGGTGGCCAGTCTGCTCGACCGCGCCCACCGCGGCCCGGCCACCCGCCCTGCCGCGCCAGCGCGGGAACGCACCGTCGTCGCCCGCACCCGCGCCACGAGTCCGCCCGCGCCGCCGGGGAACAGCCCCGTCGAAGCGACGGCGACCAGCGAGGCCGACACCCAGGTGACCGCGACAGCGAAGGTGATCCCGCTGCCGCTGTTCGACCCGTTCGCCGAGGCGGGCCGGCGCGGGTGAACGCGCTCCCAGCAGAAGGCGCTTGGCGCGGCGCGCTCGCCAGCGACGACGACCACCGGCAACTGACCACCCTGCCCGGCTGGCGGGCGTTCACCGCCGCGGCCATCACCGCCCCCGATCTACTCCCGCCCGCCCGGTGGACGGCGCTCGGCGAGACCGAACGAGCCTGCTACGACGAGCAGCGTCTCGACTACCACACCCGCCTGGCCGTGGTCGGCACCTCGACACTGCGCCAGGTCGTCCACGCCGGCAGGCGCCTCACCCTGCTCAACCGGCATGCCGTCTCCGCCCGGCGCGGCCTGATCCTGTCCGGGGCTGCCGGCACCGGCAAGACCACCGCGATCACCCAGTTCGGCAAGACCCACGAGGCGATCGACCGCCGCCGCCATCCCGACGTCAGCGACCGGATCCCGGTCATCTACGTGACCGTCCCGCCCGCCGCGACCGCGCGCATGCTCGCGGTCGAGTTCGCCCGGTTCCTCGGCCTGCCGCTGACCACCCGGGCGAACATCACCGATGTCATCGAAGCGGTCTGCGGCGTCGCCGTCGACACCCGCGTCAGCCTCGTCTGCGTGGACGAGATCCACAATTTGACCCTGGCCACCCGCACCGGTGCCGAGGTCTCCGACACCCTGAAGTACTTCTCCGAACGCATCCCCGCCACCTTCGTCTACGCCGGCATCGACGTCGAACGCAACGGCCTGTTCGCCGGCACCCGCGGCCGGCAGATCGCCGGTCGGTTCAGCCTGATCGACACCACCCCGTTCCCCTACGCCGACGAATGGAAAGCCCTCGTCGCCACCCTCGAGCAGGCACTGCGGCTGCATCACCACGTCGCCGGAACCCTGCCCCAGCTCGACCGCCACCTGCACCAGCGCACCGGCGGGATGATCGGCAGCCTGTCCCACCTGATCCGCGGCGCCGCGGTCGAGGCAGTCCTCGACGGCACCGAAAAGATCACCCGAAGGACTCTCGACCAGGTCGACCTCGACCACGCCGCCCAGACCGCGAACCCCACCAGCCCATGACCGCTGACACCCGCCTGCCCCGGCCTCTCCCGATCCGCCCCCGACCCATCGCAGGCGAAAGCCCCGCCGCCTACGTCCGGCGCCTCGCCAACGCCAACCACCTCCGACCCGGCTACCTGCGCCGTCTCCTCGACGGCGGACCCGGCCACGACACGACCATCCGCATGGACTGGCTCGCCGCCCTCGCGGACAGATCGCTACCCGCCCTGCAACGAGCCCTCGCCAACCCGCACCGCCGCCAGGCCCGCAAACCCGAGCTGTTCGCCGCCATCCGCCACGACGCCCAGAACCGCCGCCTGTCGATGCGCGCACTCGCGGAACGCCACGGTGTCCACCGCCGCACCGTCCGCCAAGCCCTCGACTCCCCGACGCCCCCACCCCGCAAGAAGCTCCCGCCCCGGGGATCACGGCTCGACTCGCTCAAGCCGGCGATCGACGCCATGCTCCGCGAGGACAACCCCGACCCACCACGCAAGATCAAACAGATCTACGACCAACTACGTGACCAGAACCCCGACGCCGAGATCACCTACTCCGTGGTCCGGCTCTACGTCTGGGACCATCTCGAGTAGGCGGAACCGGACCACCTTCGCTGACACAAACGGCCGGCGACGCAATCCAAAATCGCCGAAGGCTGCACTGGCCCGTGTCATCGAATCTGATCCGACCAGGTCACAGACCTGCAGCGGATCACCTTCGCTGACAACGGACAGTCAAGCTTGGTGCTCGGTGCGGTTCCGGGTGTGGGCGAGGCGGTAGGAGTCGGTGCCGGTCTCGAGGATGGTGCCGCCGAAGGTGAGGCGGTCGACGATCGCGGCGCAGAGGCGGGGGTCTGTGAAGGTCTTGGTCCAGCCGCCGAAGCTTTCGTTAGACGCGATCGCGACGCTGGCTTTCTCCTCACGTTCGGTGAGGACCTGGAAGAGGAGTTCGGCGCCGCGGCGGTCAAGTTCCATGTAGCCGAGTTCATCGATGCAGAGCAGGTCAACGCGTCCGTAGCGGGCGATGGTCTTGTTGAGGCTTTTCTCGTCAGCGGCCTCGACCAGCTCGTTGACGAGTTTCGTGGCGAGGGTGTAACGGACGCGGTAGCCCGCGATCGCGGCTTCGGTTCCCAGCGCGATGAGGAGATGGGACTTGCCGGTGCCGGAGTCACCGATGAGGCATAGTGGTTGGCCTTTGTTCACCCAGTCGCAGCGGGCAAGTGTGTGAACTGCGGCGGGGTCGATGTTCGGGTTGGCATCGAAGTCGAAGGCGCGAAGGGATTTGTCGCGGGGAAACGCGGCGGCTTTGATGCGGTGTTCGGAACGGCGACGGTTCCGGTCGTCGCATTCGGCCATAAGGAGTTCGGCGAGAAACCCACGGTAGGTCATCTGCTCGCGGCTGGCGGCCTCGGCGATGTCGGTGAACTGGGCGCGGACGGTCGGGAGGCGCAGCAGCCGGCAGGCCTGGTCGACGGCGGTCTCGGCGGCTTGCTCGGTCAGTCCGCGGTGGCGTTGGGTGGTCACGGCCGGGTTCCTTCCTGGGCGGTGCGGCGGCTGGGTAGGAGCTGGTCGTAGACGGCCACCGAGGGCAGGGGCCGGGTGTCGGGCGGCAGCTGGATCAGACGTCGCTCGGTCAGCGAACTGACGGCGGAACCGGGCTGTGGCGGCGTGGATGGGGGCGGTTCGTCGGTGTCTGCTGCCCTGCGGGCCTCAAGCGCGACGGCGTCAGCGGTCAGCGCTCCGGCCCGTAGCGCGGCCGCCAAGCCCGCGACGACGTGCTCGTGAGCGAGGTGGCGGTGCAGTAGCAGCACCTCGATCAGCGCTCGTGTCCCGACCGGCTCGCCGTGGGCCTTGGTCGCTGCTGCCCACCAAGCGTCGTGGACAGGGGTGAACCTGCCCGCCGAACGAGCCTGCTCCAACGCGGTCGCCCCGGGCAGCGCGCCCGGCTTGCGGACCAGCGCTTCGAGGTAGTGATCCAGGTCCAGGCGGGTCGCGCCCTGGGCCATCACCCGTTCATGGCGGGCGACCTCGACCTGCCCGTCGTAGACGACGAGGTGGGAGGCGTGGAGCAGGACTCGCACCCGCCTGCCGATCAGCCGGACCGGCACCGAGTAGCGGGCGTTGCGCACCGGGACGCGGCTGTAGCGGTCGACCCTCGGGTTCGACCAGCGGCCGGTCTCGAACGCCTCGTCCGGAAGCCGGGCCAGCGTCGGCTGCTCGACAGCGAACATCTCCCCGACCGTGCGAGCGCGAGCCCCGATCCGGCGGGCATCATCGTCCCGGTCCCACCGCTCGATCGAGGCGTTGAGCTCCTCCCACGAATCGATCTCCGGAACCGGGACGAGGTGGTTGCGGCGGAACCTGCCGATATCGCCCTCGACGCCGCCCTTCTCGTGCGCACCACCCAGCCCAGGCTGGCAGTAGAACGGCTCGATGCCGTAGTGCGACCGGAACGCGGGTCACGTCCAGAGACGTGGTGTACGGAGAGTGACTCCGTGTGATCCTGGTTGAAGGTTATGCGGTCAGGGCTTCGTGTGTCACGGTGATCTCGGGTGTGTCTTCGGTGTTGTGGGACGGGTCGGTTCTGGCGAGGATTTCCAGACCGATGTAACGGTGGGTTTCAATCCACTCGTCGTGCTGTTCGGCGAGGACGGCGCCGATGAGACGGATGATGGCGTCGCGGCTGGGGAAGATGCCGACGACGTCGGTGCGTCGCCGGATCTCCCTGTTCAGCCGCTCCTGCGGGTTCGAGGACCAGATCTGCCGCCAGATCTCCCGCGGATAGGTAGTGAACGCAAGCAGGTCGGCTTTCGCATCGGAGAGATGGTCGGCGGCTTTGGGAAGTTTCTCGGTGAGCGCGTCGACGACGCGGTCGAACTGCACGCTGACCTCGTTCGCGTCCGCCTGATCGAAGATCGTTCTCACCAGGGTCGCGACCCACGGCTGCGACGATTTTGGTGTCGCTACCAGCAAGTCCCGCAGATAATGTGTGCGACACCTCTGCCAGGATGCGCCGGGCAGCGTGGAACCGATCGCGTTGACGAGGCCGCGGTGGGCGTCCGAGGTGACGAGCCGCACTCCGGACAGGCCGCGGGCGACCAGGCCGCGGAAGAACGCCAGCCAGCCGGCTCCGTCCTCGCTGCTCACGACGTCCAGGCCGAGGATCTCCCGGTGACCGTCGCCGTTGACCCCGACGGCGAGCAGGCAGTGGACGTTGATCACCCTGCCGTCCTCGCGGACCTTCATCGTGAGCGCGTCGGCCTGGACGAACCGGTACGGGCCGGCATCCAGTGGTCGGCTGCGGAACGCCTCGACCTGGGCGTCTAGATGTTTCGCGAGCTTGGACACCTGGGATTTCGAGATGTTCGCGACCCCGAGCTGCTCGACGAGCTTGTCGACCCTTCTCGTCGATACCCCGAGCAGATAGGACGTGGCCACCACCGAGATCAAGGCCTGTTCGGCGCGGCGCCGCCGTGTCAGCAGCCATTCCGGGAAGTAGGAGCCCTGCCGCAGCTTCGGCACCGCCAGCTCGATCGTCCCGGCGCGGGTGTCCCATTCTCGCATCCGGTAGCCATTCCGACGATTGACTCGATCCGGAGATACCTCCCCGTATTCGGCGCCGCAGATCCCGTCCGTGTCGGCGCCCATCAACGCCTCCGCGAACGCCTTCACCATCGAGCCCAGCAGATCTGGACTCGCTGCCATCAGTTCCTTGCCGAAGCCCTCGGCATCGGTCACAGTCGGGCGCACGGCCATCGCGTATCTCCTCATCGAGTTCTTGGCGGTTCTCGAAAAGGATCATGCGGTGGTCGCTCTACGTCACGGACCCTCGCTCCGGCGAGTCGCTAGACGATCACGATCCGTACACCACGTCAGTGGACGCCACTCCGGCAAATGAAGATGGCGCGAGCTTGGCTTGGGCTCTGCAACGGAACAGGAGAACTCCTCGGCCCGACACGGGTCCCGCGGATTGGAGCGGGAACCCACCGGGAGATCGGCAAGCGGCTAATCCGTGAGTCGCGGAGTACCGGGTGCGGGCCAGGAGGGCGGAACGTCCCGTAGTAGTGATGAAGCGCCTGTAATGGGCGCGGAGCGAAGGGGGCGTGCCGTCGAGTGTCGTCCAGCGATCAACCAGCCATGGGAGGAATTGCATGGGCGAGACAAGGCCAGCAGGAAAGTCGTTTGACATTCCGAAGAAGCTGATATGGGAAGCGTACCTGAAGGTTAGTGGCAACAGAGGTGCGGCGGGGATTGACGGGCAGTCTCTGGCGGAGTTCGAACAGGATCTTCGGAACAACCTGTTCAAGCTTTGGAACCGAATGTCGTCGGGGAGCTACTTCCCGGAGGCGGTGAGAGCCGTCTCCATCCCGAAGTCAGACGGTGGCACCCGGATCCTCGGAGTGCCCACCGTCGCCGATCGGATAGCGCAGACGGCCGTGGCCATGATCCTGGAGCCGGAAGCGGACCCAGTGTTCCATCCTGACTCCTACGGTTATCGGCCAAGGAAGTCCGCGCTGGACGCGGTGGAGGTGTGCAAGCAGCGGTGTTGGCGACGCCCCTGGATAGTCGATCTTGACATCCAGGGGTTCTTCGACAACGTTCCGCACGCACAGATCGTCGCCGCGGTGGAGACACACACGAACCTGCCCTGGGTTGTGCTGTACGTGAAACGGTGGCTTGTCGCGCCGGTTCATCACCCTGACGGCAGCCGTGTCACTCCCGTGAAGGGAACTCCACAGGGATCGGCGATTTCGCCACTGTTGTCGAATCTCTTCCTGCACTACGCGGTGGACGCATGGCTTGCCAGGAACTTCCCGGTGGTGCGGTTCGAGAGGTACTGCGACGACATTATCCTGCACTGCTACAGTCAGCGGCAGGCGAAGTACATTCGCGATGTCGTTGCGAAGCGGCTGCTGGAGTTCGGGTTGCGCTGCAACCCGGACAAGACCCGGATCGTCTACTGTAAGCAGGACGGACGCGACGAGGAACACCCGGTAACAAGCTTCACGTTCCTGGGATTCGATTTTCGCCGTGCGCCTATCCGACGACGTGACGGCGTACTGATGTGCGGGTTTGTCCCGCTGGTCGGCAAGTCGGCACTGAAGTCGATGGCGCGGGTCATCCGGCAGTGGAAGCTGGGGCGGTGGACCAGTGCAAGCCTTCGGGACCTCGCCACGATGGTCAATCCCATCGTGGCAGGCTGGATCGGCTACTACGGGCGCTTCTACAAGTCCAGGCTGATGCGCTTCCTGAAACAGCAGATCAACCCTTTCCTTGTGAAGTGGGCGATGCGGAAATATAAGCGACTGCGTCGAGCGAAACGACGGGCTCGTCGGAAACTGGCCGAGATAGCGTCAGCGTTCCCGACGATGTTCGCTCACTGGAAGCACGGCGCGAGTCCTGCTGGTTCGACGGTGGGAGCCCGGTGACGGGAGACTGTCACGCCGGGTTCTGAGAGCAGCGGCGGGTGAGATTCCCGCCGCTGACTCACCTTGTTCGAGGTCCGTGGCCGTGATTGAGACCGGTGGACTCCGAGCTCGACGAGAAGTTCGGATACCTGCTTCGAGAGCATCGCCCCGCCACGGTCCGCGTGGATCGCCCGCGGCGCGGCCCCGTTCCGATGGATGGCATCGGCGAGGAAGTCCTGCGCGACCACAGCGTTCTCGGCGCCGGCGACGAGCCAGCCGGTCACATACCGGGAGTAGACGTCGAGGATGACGTACAGCTTGTACCAGACGCCTTTAGTCGGTCCTTTCAACGCGGTGATGTCCCACGTTCAGATCTCATCCGGTCCGGTCGCGGACAGCTCCGGACAGAGGGACGCGTTGGGCGGGTCGGCTGTGAGCCAGAACGTCTGGCTCACGCTTGGCGTACCTCCTTGACGGAGTTTCGCCTGTTTGTTGGGTAGCTCTCGACGGCTTGGTCGGCTGTGGCCTGTACAGATTCGTATTCACGTTCTATCGCCGGGAGTTGGGGAGGGATTCCGGGCGGCCGCTGGCGGGGGACGTCCGATGACGGGGAATCCGGGACCGGTAACGGTAGAGGGCGCGGTGGTTTGCCGTTCCCGTGCTGGCGCGGGCACCGGTCTGGTCGGGTGTGCGGGGACTGTTGGGCACGGGGATGCTGTCCCGGGTCGGCGATGGGTTCCTCCATCGGCTGCCCTGCCAGCCCAGAGGAAACCCGACCAGGATGGGAACGGTGGGCACAGTCAGTCGGACCCCTCCGACGGTGATCTGCTGGTCGTTCCGCGGCGTCGTTCCGACCTGGCGCAGGCGGCAGAGATGCGCGGCCGCCGGAATGATCGCCATGCGGAGCAGGAGCGCCTCCACCGCGACACCGGCTGCCAGGCCAAGGCCCATCATCTTTAGCGCGCGCGGGGGCTGGGCCGCTATCGCGGCGAAGACGATCAGCATGACCATGTTCATGGTCAGGACGATGTGCCCGAGGTCCGCATGGCCGTGTCGGATGCCGTCCCGGCTGCTGCGGATCAGGCTGCGGCGGGCGCCGTTGCGTATCGAGGGCTGGCTGGCAGCGGGGGAGTGCCCCGGGCCGGCTTGGCTGCGCTCGCCGAGGCGCATGAGAAGGATCAGGTTCATGCCCGGGGCCAGTCCGAAGACCGCCACGATGATCGGGACGAGCACGTAGGGCTCGACGGGGCTGACTGTGACGCCGAGCCGCTGGGCGGGCCCGTTGCTCTGGAACAGCATCCGTAACGCGCCGGTGGAGGCCAGGACGGACAGTGTCGCGCAGGCCCCGAGCACGGCCGCGAGCGCCGCGGATGGCACTACCAGGAAGGTCGCCATCGCGACGCTGACCAGCACGATGAATAGCAGCATCGGTAGCCCGGCCCGGAAGTCGGCGGCGGCGTCGTCGAACAGGGCGGTGGGGCCACCGACATCGGCGGTGGTCACCGAACCGTGCAGGACAGCGGGGAGAACGTCCTCGCGCAGTTTTCGGACGAGGTCGCTGGCCTGCCGGGTCCGTGGGCCGGCAGCCGGCAATACCCGCACCACCGCGATGCCGTGTTTGGCGTCGTCGATGGACACCCCGGTGACCATCACCCCGGGTGTCGCCTTGATCGCGGCGGCGATGTCGGCGGCCGGCACGGTCCTCCCGCCACCTCGTGCCCCTGCGGTCTGGTCGACCGCGACAAGGATGGGCCCGTTCATGCCGGGGAAGAAGCCGTCGCTGATGAGATCGTAGGCACGCCGCGTGGTCATCGAGGTCGGCTCGGTGCCGTCATCGCCGCCACCGAGTCGGACTCCGCTGATCTGGGCGGCTAGGCCCAGCAGCAGGATGCCGGCGGCGAGGGCGACCGGGGCCGGGTAGTGCCCCACCAGGGTGGCCCACCATGACCGCAGTCCGGGCCTGCGTCCCAGCCCGGTCCCGGCGGTTGACAGGTAGTGGCGGTCCGTCCAGCCGAGCAGTCGCGTCCCGCTTGCCGCGATCAGCGCAGGCAGCAGGGTGAGCATCACCAGCGAGGTGATTGCCCCCACTGTCGCAGCGGCGAAGGCGATTCCGCCGAAGCCGCTGAGCCCGAGACCGCCGATGATCAGCGTGGCTATAGTCAGGCTCAGCCCGCCGGCCGCCATCGCGGCCCCGGACGACGCCGTGACCGATACGGCGGCCTGGACGCGGTGCTCGCCGCGCAGCAGTGCCGACTGCATTCGGTAGACGACCACCACCGCGCCACCCAGGCAGATCCCGAAGGCGAGCATGCCGGTGACGATCGGAGCGAACGGCGTCATGATTGTCTTGTGGGCCAGCCAGGCCGTGGCCGCGACGGCGAGCAGGGCGGCGGCGGCTCCCGAGATCAGGCAGACGACGATTCCCGGCTGGGAGCGGAGCGCGGCGCCGACCAGGATGAGCCCAACGAGCACGGCGAAGATCAGTGGTGTGGTCGAGACGTGGCCTGACTGGATCATCGTGGTGCCGGGCCCGGACATCTCGACCTGGAGCTCCGGGCCGTCGTAGGCGCGTGCCGTCTCGATCAAGTGACGTACGGCACCGCGGTTGGGACTGAGCGCCCCTCCCTTCATCATCACCGCGATCATGGCGGTGCGCTGGTCGTCGCTCACGGGGGTGATGCCCAGGACGGCCGGGCCGAGCGGCCCGGTGGGCTCGGCGACCAGAAGCACCCCTGGCAGCTTGGACACCTCGGCGATGAGCGCGGTCATCTGACCGTGGGGGAGCGGGTCAGCGAGGGTCCCCCGTCGGGCCCTCAGAACGACCGTCTCCAGGTCGGGGAGCCGGCCGTCCGGGGATACCGCAGCCACCCGGTCCATGGCCTGCGAGGCCTGGGAGTCGGGCGGCGCGACCTGCTGGGTGTACGTGGCATCGGAATCACGTATGTAAAGCGCTGCGACCAGGCTCAGCACCGCCCAGGCCGTGAGCAGGGGCCAGCGGTAACGGGCACAGCGGCCTGCGAGATGTCCTACGACCCAAACACACCTGTCACGCATACGAACCATCCGAATACCCTAGAGTGGTGAGAGTTAGTCACCATAGGGCGTGATTTGTCCGATTGCTATACCAGTGCACTGGATTCGGCGCGTCTGGCGATGTGCGACCTTCCGTCGCGCCGCGGGCTCATGCTACTGGGTCGGATCGCGGAATGTTACTGGTACAACGCCGTCCGCAAACGGGGCCGGCGATCTCGTCGGCCCGTTCTCGCGGGCGATGTCTCGGGTGCTGCGTCACGTCGTTGACCTGCCGCTCGGCGTCGCGCTGTGTAGGGGGTCGATGGCGGCGGGAGCTCGACGTCCAGGATGCGCCGTTCGCCCGACACGGTTCTCGACTGTCGGCGTCACGTTCTGGAGTTGGTGGAACCATGGCGATTGTCCGCGCAGACCTATGATGAATCTGCCGCGGAGGGTGCCTTCAGACGAGGGTTCTGGACGCCGTTGACGAGGATGTCGATGAGCCCGCCCAGATCGAGCCGTGGGTCAGGGTGGCGGGCAAGTACGTGGTAGAGCAGGGTGCCGATAATGGCGTCAACGATCGCATCGAGATCGGTGCCGTCTCGCAGGGCGTCGCGGTTCGCCTCCAGGTCGAGGCGGTGGAGGATCGCCTCACGGGCCGGTCCGGTGAGGTGTTCGTAGAGTTGAGCAGCGTCGATCTGACTGTCGGCTGCCGCGGCGGCGAGTGCGCGGATCATCACGGACGCGGTCGGGTTGGCCAGCCACTGGCTGTGCTGGATTACCCAACTCTTTAGGTCCCTGGCAAGGTCGCCGGTGTCATGGGGCGGCGCGATCGAGAGCCCGGCCTGCGCAGTCAGCAGGGCCTCGGCGACGACGGCGGCCTTGGAGGCCCATCGGCGGTAGACCGTCTGCTTCCCGACCCCCGCCCGGGCTGCGATCGCTTCGATCGAGAGCCGTTCATAGTTGGCAGAGACGAGCAGGTCCCGAGTCGCGTCAAGGATCGCCCGATCTGCCTGGTCGCTGCGGGGTCGGCCCCGGCGGACGTCGGTCACAGCGCCAAGCCTAGACAAGGACGGCCATCGCTATTAACAATACGAACCGTAACGTAGTCTTCTGTCTGGGGCGTCGGACGGGTCATCGTCCTCTGGAGGTCGCGGATGGCTGAACCTGCCGCTCCGGAGGCGCAGGCGGGGCTGGGCCGCGCCCGGTGCCTGGGTGGACGGGGCCGTGCCGTACGTGACGACTCCGGCATCGTCCGGCCAGGTAGGCACGGTTCTGCCGTGGCGATGGCGTCCATGGGCTCGAAGGCGTCCGTCTGGATCGCTGCGGGCACGAGACGCTTTCCGCCAACGAGACCGATGGCGGGGGACGCGACTGACAAGGATAGAGGCGGTGTCGTGGTCAAGGTCGCTGTAGTGACAGGCGGAGCCGGGGGCATGGGTCTGGCCACCGCGAAAATCATCGGGCGTGACCACCGTCTGGTCGTGTGTGACGTCGACCATGATCGCCTGGACCGGGCGACGGAGGAGCTGCAGGCGCTCGGCATCGACGCCGAGTCGACGGTGTGCGACATCACCGACCGGAAGTCGGTCGACGAGCTCGTCGGTCTCGCGACCTCGCTCGGTCGGGTCACGGCGGTCGTGCATTCCGCCGGTGTGAGCCCACAGATGGGTTCTGCCGAGATGATCATAAAGGTCAACGCGGTCGGAACCGTCAATATTACCGAAGCGTTCTTGTCGGTTGCTGACGCGGGCTTTGCGCTCGTGAATGTCGCTTCCGTTGCTGGGCACATGGCACCTCGCTTCCTCGTGTCCAGGCGCAATTATTCGATGGCTTCGAAGGATGTCGATTCCCTTTACACCAGCCTGGTCGCCGCCGCGAACCGGGGGCCGCGGCGGATTCGGCCGAGTCAGGCCTACGTGCTTAGCAAGCACTTCGTCATACGGTACTCGGGCGCGCAGGCCCACAGATTTGGAGAGAAGAGTGCTCGCATCCTAACGGTATCGCCTGGGTCGGTCGATACTTCCATGGGGCGGCTTGAGGAGGCAGGCGGCTCGCGTCGGCTCGCCGACTGTGCGGCCCTTCGCCGTTTCGGGAAAGCTGACGAGTTGGCGGAACTCCTTGCCTTCTGCGTCAGCGACAAGCCGGGCTACCTTACTGGGACAGATATTCTCTGCGACGGTGGAGCGAAGGTCGGAATAACCTTTCGTGATATGGTAGGAATGGCGTTCAGCGGCTAGTGTGTGCCGAATCGGAATGTTCTCTCGCTCGCGTCGCTCGGCGGGCGCTGTCCGCGGCATCTCGCCCAGTCGACGTCCCTTTTTCGCCCGGAGCTCCGCATGACCCACCGTTCGAACACGGACCCGCCGAAACGCGCTGTCGATCCGTGCTTTGTGCGGCAGCGGGTCTTCCGTCATCCGGCGGATCGCCATGCCATTGGCGACGCCGGCCAGAACGTCATAGCGCAGCTCCGACTTTGGGGCCTAGCAGAGTTGACGGACACCGCCGTCCTTGTCCTTTCGGAACTCGCGACAAGCGCGGTGCTCGCCTCTCGCGGCTCGCATCGCCGCGCCGGTGATCAGACCGTCTCCTGGTTCGCGGTACGCCTTAACTATCGCCGCAACGATCTGATCATCGAGGTGTGGGACCGCACGCTCGAGGATCCGATCCCTCGGGGCACCGAAGCAACGCGCGACCGTGGCTTCGATTTTCCGATCGTCGCGGCTCTTGCCGGTGACTGGGGGCGGTACGCACCCCTTACCCGCGGCATCGGAGACAGCCGCATGGCGGTCACGTGGGGCCGGGTTGTATGGGCCGCGCTGCGCCATGACAGGCCACCGTTCCCGGAAAACACCCGGTTGGCGCGTCCATGCGACCTGCCGCGACGCTCCCCTCCGCCGGTGGTCGCGACCGGCGCACCGAGCGACCCGGCCCTCGTCGATTCGTTGTTGCTGCAGCGAACGGTCGACCGCTTGCGCGTCCTGGGATGATCGCTCCGAGGAATCCGGCATGTCCAGAGGTGTCCTGAGACCGTCCTCGTTCTGGTGGCCGGTTGACGACCGGCGGGAAGCGCGCCCAGGCGGTGGCGTTGGGACGCGATGGGTTTGACCTGCCCGATTCGTACTCACCGGTCGCTGGCCGACAGGCAGGCCAACGACGTGCCGTGGCCCTGCCTGGCTGCCCCGGCGTCAGTGGCTTGTTATGTGGGCCACATCCGGCACCCCTCGCTCGAACTGACGACGCGTGTCAGGCGAGAGGGGCCAGCCTATCTAGGCGAATGGTTTGATGTCCGATAGTAGGAAGGTAGATAATCTACCGGCGTGGCGTTTCGCTCCGTTGCCGTCGCCCCTGGGACCTGCGGTGCGGCTTCTGCGGCGGGGTTTTCTCGTGATCTAGTGGTCGGCAGGTGCAGCTCCTTCCGTTGCTGCGCGCGCTGCGGCCACCGCGATACGGAAGGGGATAGATGGCGGAGGACGAAGTGCTGTCGGAGTCGGGCAGAGGGGCGCGGCTCAGGGGGCTCGGCGCGTACCAGCCGGCGCACAGCCTGACGAGTGAGGAACTCGGGCGTCGCTTCGGCCGAACCGCCGAGTGGATCGAGACTCGCACGGGCTTCGTGTCGCGGTGGACGGCGGCGGAGCATGAGACCGTCGCCGTCATGGCTACCGCCGCAGCGAACGAGGCACTAACGGACAGCCAGGTACCGGCGGAGGAGGTCGACCTGGTCATTGCCGCCACCTGCAGCAACGACCCGCGGGCGGGTGGGGTGGCGGCTCAGGTAGCAGCATCGCTTGGTGCTTCCAACGCGGGCGTCATGGACCTGAACGCCGCATGCGCCGGCTTCTGCTATGCGACTGCCGTGGCTGCGGACGCGGTCCGCGCCGGATCGGCGCACAATGTCGTGGTTGTCGCCTCAGAAAAGATGACTGATATCGTCGATCCAGCGGATCTCGGCACTTCGATCATCTTCGGCGACGGCGCCGGTGCGGCGATTATCGGGCTTGGCGCTCCCTCCGCCATCGGGCCAGTGGCCTGGGGTCATGACGGCGCCCAGGCATCCTTGATCGAGATCGATGGCGGTACCAACTTCCTGCGCATGGATGGTCAAGCGGTCTTCCGGTGGGCGACCACTGCTGTGCATCCGGTCGCTCGCTCGGCCTGCGAACGCGCAGGCATCGAGATGGACGACCTTGCTGCGGTCGTTCCGCATCAGGCCAACCTTCGGATTGTCGACTCGCTCGCGTCGAAGATCGGCGCCCGACGGGCGGTAGTCGCCAGGGAGGGAGCCGTCAGTGGCAACACGTCCGCAGCGTCGATCCCGCTGGCTCTACACGCGTTACGACAGCGGGGGGCGGTCGAGTCCGGTGATCACGCGCTCCTGATCGGGTTCGGCGCCGGTCTGAGCCTGGCCGCCCTGGTGGTCCAGGTGCCCTGAGCGCCTGGACCGTTCGCCGACGTGGGCTCAGGGTCTCGGCGAACTCCCTGTCGGTGAAGATCACACCGGGGTCGGCGTCCTCGACGAGCCCGACGAGCTCGGGACTGTGCGCCGCCAGTTCAGCGGCACGAACGGCCGGCCAGCGCAGTTCGCCCCAAACCAGGTCAGCCAGAACTCCGGGATGTTCTTGCCGATGAACGCGACGTTGGTCCCTTCCTCCCCGAGCCTGGGACGGACCAGCGCACGGCCCAGCCGCTCGGTCGACGCCGCGAGACGCGCGTAGGTGAGGTCCAACGCCCCCGCGCGTAACGCGATCTTGTCTGGTGTGCGATCCGCCCAGTATCTGGCGATATCCGGGAGCGCGCGGATCTCAGGGTGAAGCCACACGCCAACCTCCTCCAGCCCCAGGAGCTGAATTCGCATTCAGTTTCTTGGTGGAGTGTGGCCGCGCTGCGCGCGGCCGGCAAGGAGACGAAGCGCCGACCACTGGAGAAGTCGACAGCCGGAGGGCGAGGTCGCCTCAGCCCCCGGCAGCCTCACTCCGAGTCATGTCGACTGAGTGCTCATCGAGAGGCCGCGTCTCCGTGGCGAGGCGGGCGGCGTCGTCGTAAAAGAGGCCCTCATCGGTGCCGATGAATGCCGGCGTGGCCGGCTACCAAGCGAAAACCGCGTGCGGGTGCGGTGCCAGACTGCGTCCTGCTGGGCTCGGGCCTGCACCCCCACCACCGTTTGGGCGGCTTGCCTTCGGCGGACGTGCCCGATCGCCTTCTGGATAGAGCAGCGGTTCTATGCTGCTTCCGTCAGCATGTGCGCCAAGGCGCTTCGCATGACTTCGAAGCCCATCAGGACGTCGGTGTTGTCCGGGGCCAACAGGTGTTGCAGGGAGATGCCGAAGGATGAGGAGAGGACGAAGCGGGTGATGGTGGAAACAGAGTGACCTTCTCGTTCGACATCTCTGTGATCGCGATGGGTCATGCGGGCTTCAATCATGGTCGAGATTTCGGAGATGAAGCCAGCCACGTATGGGCGGAACGACTCCGAGCTCATCGCGAAGTTGAAGAACTCCAGGAAGCTCCGATACATGTCCGGGCTTTCGCGCAGGACATTCTCGTTGTAGTTCACCAGGGCCAGTGCCTGACCGCGGAGCGTCTTCTGTTCGTCGAGCCAGGTGCCGAGGGTGGCAAGGTAGCCTCGCTGCATGCGGGCGAGGACTGCCGCGAAAAGTTTGCCCTTGGTGCCGTAATAGTAGCTGAGCTGGCTGAGGGCGACGCCGGCCTCCTCGGCTATTCCGCGGAGCGTGACCTGGCCGCACCCTTTTGCGGCGATGGAGGCGAAGGCTGCGTCGAGAATCCGGTCCGCTGACGCTTCTCCCTTGACCGTCGACGCCTTCATCGTCCATTCCCCTGGTGAGCTGATATCACTTACGCCGTTTCGAGCGTCTCCGCCTGCTGCGTGATGGCGGCGAGAGCGGCACGAAAATGGTGCTGGTCGATCGTGAAGGGCTCGAATCGTAGTCCCGGGTGGCGAGTGACGGAGTCGGCGATCGCCAGCATCTTAGCGCGGCCGCACAGGGCAGCCAGATCGGCACCGCTGCGGCCGGCTGTGGCGGCGGCGAGGGCGGACAGGTCGACGTCGTGGCCGAGAGGGGTGGACGCGCACTGGGCGCGCAGGATCGCGAGCCGGGCATCGAGGTCGGGAGCGGACAGATGGATGACCGTGTCGAAGCGCCCGGGACGCAGCAAGGCGCCATCGATGAGGTCGGGGCGGTTGGTGGCCGCGAGCACGACGACGTCGGATGTGGCGTCGAGGTCGTCGAGCTCGAGCAGAAGCTGGCCGACCATACGGTCGCCGATCTGGGAGTTGCCGTCGCCGGCGCCGCGGGTGGGAGCGATCGCATCGATCTCGTCGAAGAAGAGGATGGACGGGGCCGACTGCCGCGCGCGCCGGAAGACCTCCCGGATGCCGCGCTCGGACTCGCCGACCCATTTGGACAGCAGCTCCGGGCCCTTGGCAACGATGAAGTTGACCTCCGTGGTCGACCCGACCGCCTGGGCGAGGAGGGTCTTCCCCGTGCCAGGAGCGCCGGTGAGAAGGATGCCGCGCGGTGGCCTCGCATCGGCGTGGGCGAAACGATCGCCGTAGCGCAGCGGCCAGCCCAGCTGTTCGCCCAGGATGCGCTTGGCCTCGTCGAGACCGCCGATGTCCTCCCATCGGGTGTAGGGCACGTCGCTGGACAGCTCGCGGATGGTCGACAGTCGAATCTCCGCGAGGGCCTTGTGGAAGTCCTCCCGGTGGACGAAGAGCGTCGCGGCGTCCTCAGAGCATTGCCCTGCCCGGTCGTCGCGCAGCGCCTCACGGGCGCGTGCCATGGCGGCCTCACGGCACAGCTGGGCCAGATCGGCGCCGAGGAAGCCGTGCGTGGTGGCGGCGACGGACTCCAGATCGACATCCGCCGCGAGCGGCATGTGCCGGGTGTGAATGGTGAGGATCTCCAGGCGGCCCGTCGTGGTCGGCGGATTGATGGCGATCTCGCGGTCGAAGCGGCCCGGGCGGCGCAGTGCCGGGTCGATGGAGTTGGGCAGGTTCGTCGCCGCCATCACCACGATCTGGCCGCGCGACGCGACACCGTCCATGAGGGCGAGCAACTGGGCCACGACGCGTTTCTCCACGTCGCCCAGGACGGTTTCGCGGTTGGGTGCGATGGCGTCGATCTCGTCGAAGAAGATGACGGCGGCGGGGTGCCTGCCTGCCTCGGCAAACAGGCCGCGCAGCAGCTCCTCGGACTCGCCATAGTGCTTCTGGATCACCTCAGGGCCGTTGACCTGGAGAAAGACCGCTCCGGTCTGGTGGGCCACGGCGCGCGCGATAAGGGTCTTGCCGCTGCCGGGTGGGCCATAGAGCAGGACGCCGCGAGGCGGGTCGATGCCGAGCCGTTCGAAGATTCGCGGATGCTTGAGCGGGAGTTCGACCATCTCGCGGATGCGGGCGACCTCCGTGGTCAGGCCGCCGATGTCGTCATAGCCGGTGGTGGTGGCGCGTGGATCGACGACCGAGATGTCGGTGTCCGGGCCGACGGTGACCACGCCGGCCGGCACAGTCTCGATCACTCGCAGTTCCCCGGTGTGCGGGCCGCGCGTTGCCGTGACGATGGTGCCGGCCCTGACGACCTGGCCGATGATCGCGGGGGGAGCCGGAACGGCGG
Source organism: Parafrankia irregularis (assembly GCF_001536285.1). Taxonomy (NCBI): domain Bacteria; kingdom Bacillati; phylum Actinomycetota; class Actinomycetes; order Frankiales; family Frankiaceae; genus Parafrankia; species Parafrankia irregularis. The sequence goes on from NZ_FAOZ01000031.1 coordinate 81,890, forward strand.
GCCGGTCCTCCCGGCCCGCCCCGTCCCGGCTCCGGTCCGCCGGCCGGTGGTTCCTTCGACGCCGGTCCGCCGGGCGCCGGCCGTCGGGGCCGAGGAGACGGAGGAGGTGCCCGGCGCCGTTCGCGGCGGCGCCGTCGTCCGCGCCGGTCCTGCGCCACTGCGGTGTGAGGATCACCCGGGCTGCGACGGGCGTGTGCACCGGACTGACCGTCAGCCGCTCGCCGGTCCGGACACCCGCACCAACGCGCAGCGCCTCGTCGAGGGCTGCCGCCCCCGCCGGGATATCCGCGTCGGCGACGCGCGCCGCGGTCCTGGCCACGCCGGTCAGCGTGACCGGGTCGCCCAGCCGAAGGCCGAGCGCGTCCCGGTCGTCGGCGTTCATCCCGATGGTTCCCGGCTCCCGGTCGCGTGTGGGCATGGCGACCACGACATCCAGCACCGGTGCCTCCTGCACTCCTGCTCCGTCCCTCGTCATGGACACCCCTCAGGTCGTGACCTGGCTGCGGCCGATGGCCTGGGCGAGGCCGGGGGTGGCCGGGATCCGCGGCCGCTTGAGGTCCACCACCTGGTAGTAGCTGCACACGGCGATGAACAGGCCGAAGGTGATGAAGACGACGTGGAAGTTGAACCAGCCGTTGATCGCGAAAGGCCCGGTGTTGTGGTACGGCACGAGCGACAGCGGAATGAAGCTGAGCGACGCGACCAGCGCGAGCCAGCCCGCCCACTTCGGCATCAGCGCAGGCTGGGTCCGATCCTTCAGGACCAGGAGGAAGACGGCGATGCCCTCGATCGTGGTGATCCAGTAGGTGATGTCGAAGCAGTACCAGCCGACCAGGTGGACCGTCCTGATGATCTCTGGGTCGACGCTACCCGCGTTCGCGGCGCACCACGCCCACATGGCCGGCGGGAACATCACGACCCACACCGTCAGCAGACCGCCGGTCAGCTGGAGCAGTGACAGGATCGGCGCGGGCTCGCGCCGCCACATCTGGACGCTCAGCTGGCTGCACCAGACCATGTACAGGACGCCGGTGGCCGCCGACAGGGTCTGGCCGAGCAGGATCCCGTCGTGGTGCTTGAGGTAGTAGTTCTGGACCAGCTCCGCGGCGGACCAGCTCGGATCCGGCGGCGGGTAGTTGTGCGGTAGCACGATGAAGGTGATCCCGTAGAGGATGACGTAGGCGATGCCCGCGTAGGCGCACACGATCTGTATGCGCCGCGACAGCGTCTCGTCCATGCGGAACCTCCCTTTCTGTAGAGGCTGGCAGTAGTCCGTGCCAAGAATCGGACGGACGTCCGATCTATAAATGGGACGATAGAGGGGAGTCCCGGACGCCGTCAAACCGCGTCGGCGGCGGGGGGCAAGGTGACGGTCGGTCGGCGCCGGTAGCCGTCGGTGCTGGTCACGCTCGGCGGTGGTCGAGCCACTCCCTGGAGGGTGTCGCGGAGCGGTACGAGGGCGGCGCCGAGGCTGGCCAGCGGCCTGGGCGTGGGGCCTCGGGAGGGCAGTCAGTCGCGGAGGGTGCCAGGAGGCGGCCCTGAACGGCTCCGCCGACGCTCGTTGGTGACAGCGTCCTCGGGGAGGCCCCTGGGATCCGCCGCGCGTCCCGCGACGAATTCGGCCCGAAGTGCAAAAAATTCCCCGCACGGATGGGAAATCCGAGCGGGGTGCAGGGAGCCGTTACAAGGACGACTTGAAGCGCATATCTGATATTTGTGCTGAATGGCTGATCGAGAGCTTGCCCGTGATCGCGCAGTCGCATATGAAAATGTGGAGCGAATTGCTCGATTTTTATACGGAAGCCGATGCCAGGAGCAACAATGATGACCTTCGACTCGAATCCGACTTCGGCGACGCCCGGGAACCCCTGTGCATCGAGTTAAGGATGCTGCCCTTCGGCTCTACCGTGACCGCTGGTCGGAGCAGATTGTTACTCAGGCCTACGCCTTGGTGAACCAGGTAAGAGCGGACCGTGCGGCGGCACTCGGACCTGGGCGCTTTCGTAGCTGACCGAATGAGTCCCGGGGCCCCCGCATGTGATGCTGCGAGCGCCGAGACCATACGGCAATGGGCGGATGCCCCGAACGTCGAGGGGCCAGCCCGTTCCGGGCGCACCGGACAGAACCGGGTTGACCCGTCGCCGTCACCGTCCCGACCAGCGGGGCTCCCGTTTCTCACGGAAGGCGGCGACACCTTCTCGGATGTCCTCGGTGCCGCAGGCCAGGGCCAGCTGGCCGCGCAGATGGTCCAGCGCCGCGCCGAGTGGGAGGTCGCGCGTGGCGTCCAGGGCGTTCTTCCCCATCCGCATCAGCAGCGGGGAGCGGGAGGCGACGAGCCCCGCCCACCGGTCGACCTCGGCGCCGAAACCCTCAGCGGGCACCACCGCGTTCACGATGTGCAGGCCGGCGGCCTCGGCCGCGGAGATCAGCCGACCGGTCATCATGAGCTCGTTCGCCTTCGCCCGCGGCACGCTGCGGTAGATAAGCGCCGAGATCATGAACGGGAACACGCCCACGTTGATCTCCGGGCAGCCGAACCGCACGCCATCCCGCGCGATGATGAGATCGCAGGCGAGTGCCAGCCCGAACGCGCCGGCGAGCATGTCGCCGTTCGCCGCGCAGATGATCGGTTTGCCCAGTCCGCCGAGCAGGCGGAACAGCCGGGGGAAGCGATCGAGAGCGGTGTACTTCTCGATCAGCGGGGAGTCGTCCGTGAACGCCTTGAGGTTGCCACCACTGGAGAACACCCGGTCATCGGCTGAGGCCAGGATGACCACCCGCACGGCGTCGTCGGCCCGGGCCTGCTCCAGGCGGTCGAGCAGCTGGTCCAGCAGTGCGTCGCCGAGTGCGTTGCGGGTCGCCGGATCATCCAGAGTCACCGTGGCGACGCCGCTGGGATCGACCTGGTAGCGCACCAGGGTGGTGATCGGCGCCTCGCCCATGGTCACCCCTGCGCCGGTGCCGGAGCGGGCTCGATGACGGCGAGCAGCCGGCCGCCTTCCACGACGGCCCCGACGGCGGCCGTCATCTCTCGCACCACGCCCTGATGGGGCGTGGTCACGGTGTGCTCCATCTTCATCGCCTCCAGGACGAGCACGACGTCTCCGGCCGACACGTTGTCGCCCACATCGACGGCGACCCGCACAACCGTGCCTGGCATCGGCGCCACCAGCGAGCCGGGCGCGACAACGGCGCCGGGCTCGCTGAACCGGGGCAGGATCCGTACGACGGTCGTCCCGCCACGTCCGTGGACGTACGCGACCGGGCCGTGCCAGCCGACCTGCAGCAGGGAACGTACGCCCGCGACGGTAATGCTGACGGCGGCGGACCCGTCCGGCCGCGCCTCCACCCGGTGCAGGGCGACCTGGGCCCGCCGGCCATCGATCCACACGTCGAAGCTTTCCGGGCTTTCCGGGCCGGCCGGGCTGTCGGCGTTGTCGGGGCTGCCGGGCTTCGGGGCACGGTGGTGGATGCGGCGGTAGCCGACCTCGATCGTGGAGCCGTCGACCTCCGTCCTGACGACCTGCGGGCTGTTCCCGACGTTGCGCCAGCCGGTGGGCAGCGTCGGCAGCAGCATCCGCTGGGATCGCCTGGCCTCGGCCTCGGCCAGGACGGCCGCTGCCAGGTGGGCCACCAGCCGGTTCTCGTCCGGAACGGGCGCGGCGAGCTTGGCCGGGTCATGCCGGTCGAGGTAGCCGGTGTCGATGTCGCCGGCCTGGAACTGCCCCTCGCGCAGAATCGCCACCAACAGGTCCCGGTTGGTCGCCAGACCGTCGATGCGGCTGCGCGCGAGAGCGCCGGCGAGGCGGCGTGTGGCGATCTCGCGCGTCGGTCCGTGAGCGATCACCTTCGCGAGCATCGGGTCGTAGTACACCTCGACGGTCGATCCGGCGCCGACGCCGCTGTCGACCCGCACACCGGGCAGGTCGGGCACCTCGAACTGGAGGAGCGTCCCGGCCGAGGGAAGGAAGCCCGCCGCCGGGTCCTCGGCGTAGAGCCGGGCCTCGACGGCATGCCCGTCGATCCGGGCACGCCGCAGTTCGTCGGGCAGCGGGGCGCCCTCGGCGACCTGAATCTGGGCGCGCACCAGGTCCAGACCGGTGATCATCTCCGTGACCGGGTGCTCGACCTGCAGCCGGGTGTTCATCTCCAGGAAGAAGAACTGCCCGGACCGGTCCAGGACGAACTCCACCGTGCCGGCACCCACGTAGCCGACGGCGCGCGCAGCCGTCACCGCCGCGTCGCCCAGCCTCGCCCTCAGGGCGTCGTCGACCGCGACGGACGGCGCCTCCTCGAGGATCTTCTGGTAGCGCCGCTGCACGGAGCACTCCCGCTCGAACAGGTGCACAACCTCGCCGTGCGCGTCGGCGAAGACCTGGACCTCTATGTGGCGGGGCCGTTCGACATAGCGTTCCAGGAACACGGTGCCGTCACCGAAGGCCGATTCGGCCTCCCGGTACGCGCTCGTGACGGCGCCGGCCAGCTCCTCCGGCCCGGTGACGATGCGCATGCCGCGCCCGCCGCCGCCGTAGACGGCCTTGACCAGCAGCGGGTAGGCGAGATCGGCGGTGGCTGCGCGCAGCCGGGCCTCGTCGGCACGCAGCTCGGCGTCCACCAGCAGGCCGGGCAGCACCGGCACCCCGGCCGCCGCCATGATCTTTTTGGCGGTGGCCTTGGACCCCATGGCCTCGACGGCTTCCGCCGGCGGCCCCACGAAGATCACTCCGGCCTGGCTGCACGCCCGCGCGAACGCGGCGTTCTCCGACAGGAACCCGTAGCCGGGATGCACCGCGTCCGCGCCGGTGCGCTGTGCGGCGGCGAGCACCAGGTCCGCTCGAAGGTAGGTCTCGGCCGGAGTCGCCCCGGGCAGGCGTACCGCCTCGTCGGCCTCGGCCACGAAGGGGGCGTCGGCATCCGGGTCGGAGAACACCGCGACCGTCGCGACGTCCATCTCGCGGGCGGTGCGGAATACCCGGGAAGCAATCTCTCCCCGGTTCGCCACCAGCAGTTTCCTGATCGTTGTCATCGGGGGCTCACATCCGGAAGACGCCGTAGCCGCGGCGTCCCTCGACAGGCGCGCAGTGCGCGGCGGACAGCGCGATGGCAAGCACAGTGCGGGTGTCGCGGGGGTCGAGCACACCGTCGTCGTAGACGCGCCCGCTCATGGCGAAGGCGTGAGACTCGGCCTCGATCTGCCGCTCGATGGCCTGCCGGCGAGTGGCGTCGGCGGCTTCGTCGAACGGACGGCCGGCGGCCTCGGCCCCGGCCCGCCCCACGATCGACAGCACGCCCGCGAGCTGCGCCGCGCCCATGACCGCGCACCGCGCGCCGACCCAGGAGAACATGAACCTCGGGTCATAGGCGCGCCCGGACATCCCGTAGTTTCCGGCGCCGAACGAGGCCGCCATGTTGATCGTCAGATGCGGCACGGTGCTGTTCGTCACGGCGTTGATCATCTTGGCGCCGTCCTTGATGATGCCGCCCTGCTCGAACGCGGTGCCGACCATGTAGCCGGTGGTGTTCTGCAGGAACAGCAGCGGAGTGTCCACCTGGTTCGCGAGCTGGATGAACTCGGCGGCCTTGCGCGCCTCCTCGCTGAACAGCACGCCGTTGGCGTTCGCCAGCACCCCCACCGGGAAGCCGTGCACCGCCGCCCAGCCGGTCACCAGGCTGGTGCCGTAGTCGGGTTTGTACTCGCCGAACCGGGACCCGTCGACGACGCGGGCCAGCACCTCGCGGGGATCGAACGGAATCCGGAAGTCCGCCGGGGCGATGCCGAGCAGCTCGTCGGGGTCGTAGCGAGGCGGCTCGACGGGCAGGCTCGGGCCGGGCCCCAGCTTGCGCCAGTTCAGCTCGGAGACGATGCGCCGGCCGATGCGGATGGCGTCCGGCTCGTCGAGGGCGAAATGGTCGGCCAGGCCGGAGACCCGTGCGTGCATGGCGGCCCCACCGAGCTGCTCGCCGTCAGCGTCCTCGCCGGTCGCCATCTTCACCAGCGGCGGGCCGCCGAGGAACACCTTCGCCTGACCGTCGACCAGCACCGCGTAGTCGCACATGCCCGGGACGTAGGCACCGCCGGCGGTGGCGTTGCCGAACACCAGCGCGATGGTCGGAACACCCATGGCGGACAGCTCGGACAGATCGTGGAAGATCTTCCCGGCCTGCACGAACAGATCGGCCTGGTTGGGGAGGTCCGCGCCACCTGACTCGACCAGGTTGACGACCGGCAGCCGGTTGCGCCGGGCGATCTCCAGCGCCCGCAGCGTCTTGCGCAGCGAGAACGGGTTCATCGTCCCGCCGCGCACGGTCGGGTCGTGCGCGATGATCACCACTTCGACCCCGGCCACCTGACCGATGCCGGTGACCACGCTCCCGCCCACCGTGAACTCGCTGCCCCAGCCGGCCAGCGACGACAGTTCGAGGAAGGGGGAGTCCTGGTCGACCAAAAGCTCGATGCGCTCCCGCACCAGCAGCCGGCCTCGGGCATGGTGACGCTCCCGGTAGCGGGGGCCGCCGCCGTCGATCGCGGCCGAGAGCTGGGCGTCGAGCTCGGCCAGGTTCGCCAGCTGGGCGCGCCGATTCACGCGGTACTGCTCGCCGCCGATGTCCAGGCGCGAGGTCAGGACCGTGCCCTCCCGCACGCGCGCGTGCCCGGTGTACCCGGCCGCCGACGTCGTCGTCCTCATCAGTACGACCGGGGGAGGCCGAGGCTGTGCTGGGCCACGTAGTTGAGGATCATCTCCCGGCTCACCGGCGCGATCCGCAGCAGCCGGGCCAGCCCCCACAGCGGTACGAGGCCGAACTCGGTGGCCATGCCATTGCCGCCGTGCGTCTGGATGGCCTGGTTGACCGCGCCGACAGCCGCCTCGGCGGCGGCGTACTTCGCCATGTTGGACGCCTCGGCGGCCGAGATCCCGTTGTCGTGCTGCCAGGCGGCCTTCCGGGTCATCAGCCCTGCCAGCGCGACTTCGATGCGCGCGACCGCGAGCGGATGTGACACCCCCTGGTGCGTGCCGATCGGGGTGTCCCACACCCGCCGTGAGGTCGCGTACTCCGCCGCCCGGCGCAGCGCGTTGCGCCCGATGCCCACACACAGGGCGGCACCGGTGATGCGCTCCGGGTTGAGCCCGTGGAAGACCTGGCGGAAGCCGTCACCCTCCTCGCCGACCAACGCGTCGGCGGGCACCCGCACGCCGTCGAAGAAGAGGGTGAACTGCTTCTCCGGCAGCCCGGCGGACACCGGCAGCGGATGCGCGACGAGTCCGGGGGCGTCGGTGGGCACCAGGAACAGCGACAACCGGGTCCGGTCGCCGCCGCCGGCGTCCCCTGGTCCGCCCGTCCGCTCCTGGCCGCCGGGGGCCCCCTGTTGGTCGGTGCGGGCCACGACGAGGACGGCGGCGGCCTCGTCGAAGCCGGAGATGTAGTACTTCTGCCCGTCGAGGACCCAGTCGGAGCCGTCGCGCACGGCGCGGGTGGCCAGGCGGTGGGTGTTCGAACCGGCGTCCGGTTCCGTGATGGCGAACACGATCTTGTGGCTGCCGTCGGCGAGGCCCGGCAGCCACCGGCGACGCTGGTCGTCGTCACCGAACCGGGAGATGACTTCGCCGGAGATCGCGGCCGACACGAGCAGCAGCAGTAGCGGGCAGCCGGCCGCCGCCGCCTCCTCGCACACCGCGGCGAGCTCGACGATCCCCCCGCCTCCGCCGCCGTACTCCTCCGGCAGGTTGACGCCGAGGAATCCGGACTCCGCGAGGGCCGCCCAGGCCTCGTCGGTGGGCACGCCGGCCGTCGCCCGCTGCGTGTAATACGTGCCGCCGTACGGCGTCATGATGGCCGCCACCGCCTCGCGCAGCGCGCTCAGCTCGGTGCTCTCGCCGAAATCCATGTCGTCTCCAGTGACCCTGTTTTTGCGCGCTCGTCGGGGTGATGTCAGGGGGCGCCGGTCGGCGGGGTCCCGAGCACGAGGGCGAACGCGGCACGGTTCTCCAGCCCGCCGGAGCGGTCGAGGGAGATGAACTTCGCCTCGGTGTACGCGTCGAGGGCGTTCGGGCCGCCCTCACGACCGAGCCCGCTCTGCTTGAAGCCGCCGAACGGGTACGCGGGGTTGATCACATGCCAGTCGTTGACGTAGACCATCCCGGCCTCGAGCTGGCGGGAGACGTCGAGCGCGCGTTCCTCGTCCCGGCCCCAGACGCCCGCCGAAAGCCCGTAGTCGGTGTCGTTTGCGATCGCCACGGCCTGGGCCACCGAGTCATACGGCAGCACGGTCAGCACTGGGCCGAAGACCTCCTCCCGCACGATTCGGGACTGGTTGGAGACACCGGTGACCACGGTCGGCTCGACCCAGTAGCCGTCGGCGAACCCGGGGCCGCTCGGCACGCCGCCACCGAACGCGATCGTCGCCCCGTCCGCGAGCGCCGACTCCAGGTAGCCCAGGATGCGGTCGCGTTGCCGCGCGCTGATGACCGGGCCGACATCGGTGGCCGGATCGAGCGGGTCGCCGAGGCTCAGCGTGGCCGCCCGCGCCACCAGCCGTCGCACGATCTCGTCGTGCAGTTCGCTCGGCACCAGCAGCCGGGTTCCGGCCTCGCAGGCCTGCCCGTTGTTGGCGAGCGCGGCGAACAGCGCGCCATCGACCGCGAGGTCGAGGTCGGCGTCATCCAGGATGATGTTGGGGCCCTTGCCGCCGAGCTCGAGTGTCACCCGCTTCACGGTGTCCGCGGAGGCGGCCAGGATGGATTTGCCGACCTCGGTCGACCCGGTGAAGGCCACCTTGCGCACGTCCGGATGCCGGCACAGGTGTGCGCCGACCGGGTCACCGTCGCCGGTGACCACGTTGAGCACCCCCGGTGGCAGCCCGGCCGCCTCGCACTCGCGTGCCAGTTCGAGCGCGATCAGCGGGGCGTGCTCGTCCGGCTTGAGCACCACCGTGTTGCCCGCGGCGAGCGCCGGGGCGACCTTCCAGACGATGACCAGCAGTGGGATGTTCCACGGCACGATCGCGCCGACCACGCCGAGCGGCTCGCGGCGCAGCACTCCTTCGGCCGGGATCGGGCCGATCGCGGGGCCGGGCCGCTCGAACGGGTAGGTCTTCGCCAGGTCTGCGAGGTAGCGAAGCTGGCCGATCGACAAGCCTAGATGCAGCGCGCCGGTGACGCGGATGGTCGCGCCGTTCTCCCGGGTCTGCAGCGCCGCCAGCTCGGGCAGGCGCGCCTCGATGCGGTCGGCGACCGCGTGCAGCAGGGCTGCCCTTTTCTCCGGTGGCGTGCGGCGCCAGTCGCCGGCCTCGTGCGCGGCCTTCGCGGCGGCCACGGCGCGGTCGACGTCGTCGGTGCTCCCCTTCGCGACGGTGGCCACTAAGTCGCCGGTCGCCGGATTGCGGATCTCGAGCCGTTGCGCTGAGTCGACCCATTCTCCGTCGACGTAGAAACGGTAGTGCGGTGTGGACATGACATCCCCTTCCCTGGTGCTCCCAGGTCTTGTCTGGAACGGGCGGGTCGCGCTCGGCGGCATGGGCGGCCGATCAGTCGACCGCGTGCAGTCGTCGGTAGCGGCTGCGGTAGTAGAGCAGAGGATCCCGTTCGTCCCGCGCCCGCAGGAACTCGACGCGACAGGTGACGATGTGGTGGTCGCCGCCGTCGTAGACCTCGGCGACCGTGGCGCCCAGGTGTGCGGCGACCCCGTGCAGGGCCGGCGCGCTGTTGGGCAGTGGGGACCATGCGACGCCGGCGAACTTGTCGGTGCCGCTTCGCGCGAAGCCGTTGCTGATCGCGTCCTGCCCCTCGCTCAGGATGTTGATGCAGATCGCCTCGGCCGCGGCCACCACCGGCCACGACGTGGACGTCTTCGACGGGCAGAACAGCACCATGGGCGGATCGAGGGACAGCGACGTGAACGACTGACAGGTCAGGCCCACCGGCTGCCCGTCCACCTGGGCCGTGACGACGACGACTCCGCTCGCGAAACGCGACACGACATCACGGAAGCGAGCCTCGTCAACGGGCTGGCGAGAATCTGTCGTCATGATCATCTTCCGCTTCTGCTCTCTTCTTTGATCAGTCGTCGGCGGGTCAGGCCGGATCCGTCCGGCCTGTGCCGCGGGATTGGCCCGATCAGCCGGATGTTCCTGGCGGCTGATCGATCGCCGTCTCGCACGCGCAGACCCGGCGGCTACAGCTGGACGCTGATGCCGAAATGGCCACATCGGGTCATCGGGCGTCGTAGCGGTCGCCCGCGGGCTGTCAGCCGATCTGGCGGTCGCGGCCCGCCCAGTACGGCGTGCGCAGTGCCTTCTTGTCGACCTTGCCGGCCGGGTTCACCGGCAGCGCGTCGACGACGTCGATGCTCTTCGGCGCTGGCACGCCGCCGAGCGCGCGCCTGACGTGACCGATCAGATCCGCCACCTCGGCGTGCTGACCGCCGCGCGGCACCACCACCGCGTGCACCGCCTCGCCCCACTTCGGGTCGGGGATCCCGAAGACCGCCGCCTGGGCGACCGCCGGGTGGGTCTGCAACACGTCCTCAACCTGCCGGGGGAAGACGTTGAAGCCGCCGCTGACGATCATGTCCTTCTTGCGGTCGACCAGGTAGAGAAAGCCGTCCGGGTCGAGGTAGCCGATGTCGCCGGTGTGCACCCAGCCGCCCCGCAGCGCCTCCGCGTTGCGCGAGGCGTCGAGGTAGCCCAGCATCTGGCCCAACTGGCGGGAGCAGATCTCCCCGATCTCCCCGACCGGAAGCTGCTCGTCCGCCTCGTTCTGGATACTCACCCGCACATAGGGCAGCGGACGGCCGGCGGAGGCCAGGCGGGCGGCACTGCCACCCTCGCCGAGCTGGTGGTCCTCCTTGCGCAGACAGGAGACGTAGCCCGGCTCGGTGCCCGCGTAGGTCTGCACGAAGATCGGCCCGAAGGCCTCCAGCGCCTCACGGAGCCGTTCCGGAGCGATCGGGGCACCGGCGTAGACCATCGTTCGCAGCGACGACAGATCGAACGCGGCGCGGCGCGGATGGTCCAGCAGCAGATAGACGATGGTCGGCACGACTGCCGTGGCGGTGATCTTCTCCCGCTCGACTGTCGCCAGCAGTGTGTCGACGTCGAGCCCGGGGAGCATCACGCTCGTCCCGCCGCGCAGGAAGGTCGGCATCACGAAGATCTGCGTGTAGTGGGTCAGCGGCGCGCCGTGCGCGAAGATCTCGCCGGGGCGGATGTCGCCGATCTCCAGCCCAGCGGTGATGCTGTAGTGCGCCCAGGTGAAGTGGGAGTTGACGACTCCCTTGGGTTCGCCGGTGCTGCCGGAGGTGAACAGGACGTAGGCCTCGTCGTGCTCGTCGAGTGGCACCGCCGGGGCGGTGTCGCCGGGCTGCGCACCGAAGACGTCCAGATAGCCGACGGAGCCGGGGAGCGGGGCGCTGCCGGTCTCGGTGCCGGCGTTGGTGCCCGGGGCCTGGAGTCTGATGACGTGCTTGACCGCGGTCGGCTCATTCTCGTCGCCGAGCAGCTCGGCGACGACCTCGTCGAACTGGGAGTGGTAGATCAGCGTGGTAGCGGCCGTCTGGCGCAGGTTGGAGCGGTGGACCGACGCGCTAGCACGGGCCGGCATCTGCACGAGGACCGCTCCGGCCTTCCAGATGCCGTGCTGGGTCGTAATGAACTCGGCGACGTTCGGCAGAAGCAGGCCGACCCGCTCGCCCTTGCCGACACCGAGTGCCACGAGGCCGTTGGCGACCTGGTTCGCCTGCCGCCACATCTGCCGGTAGGTCAGCCTCCGGTCGCCATCAATAATCGCTGTCGAGTTCGCGTTGTGTAAGCAGGCTCGATCGAAAACTTCGGGCAGTGTGCCCCACATTGTCGTTCCGTCTCCGTCCGGGCGGCTACAATGGCCGGTCTGCCGCCTTCAGGGCATTGCCGGCAGGCCGGCGCCGGCTCGTGGTGACCGTGCTGGTTGGTACATGACCTGTTCGGTCTTGTTCTTGTCCGGCGCCTGCCGGTCTCGGGCGAATGCGCCGCTGGTCAGCCCAGGGCTCTCGGATCGAAGTCGGCCGCCCAGTAGTGGGGCGTGAGAACCGGCAGACCGAGCTGTTGGAGCACCGGGACGTCGTTCCAGTTCGTCAGCTCACGGTCGATGCGTCCGTCGGCGTCGAACTGGTGCCAGGTCTGGCCCCGGGTGCTCAGTGTCTGGCCGCCGGTCGGGACGCCGCGGAACCGGGAGAGGCCTTCGGCCGTCCAGCGCCACAGGATCGTCACGGCGAACGCACCGGCGGCTCCGGTGGTCTCGATCGCGTCAAGGATGTCGAAGCTGTGTAGCCCCAGGCCGTTGCTGATGTCGGAGTTGGCGAACGGGGCCAGCCGCTCGCGCAGTTCAGCGACGTCTGTCGCGGTGTCGTAGACGTGGTCGATGGCGCGGCGGTCGTCATACAGGACGTTGGCGGCGTACAGCGAGAGGGCCGCCTCGGTGTCGCTGGTGATCGCCCTCGTCCAGCGCTCGGCGTGGTCTTGTCCTCGGCTCATCGGCGTGCAGCTCCCTGGTCAGATCTGGTGTACGTGCGGCTCGAGCGGCGTCGCGGCAGACCTTCGCGCAGCCCGTGGGCTCACAGGTGCCAGCTCGTGGGCTCGCGCGGCCCCGCGGCCCCGCGGCTCGGGGTCGGCGCGGCTCGCGGTTCATGCGGCTCGCGGTTCATGCGGTTCGCGGTCGGTGCGGTGCGCCGTCGCGCATCAGCTGGCGCGCATCAGCTGGCGCGCGTCGCGGCTGCGACCGGCGGCCCGGCGACACCACCGTGGACTGACAGCGGCAGGCCGATCGCGGCGAGTGGGGCGACCGCGTCCCAGTAGGTCGACTCGCGCCTGATGCGCCCGTCGGTGTCGTAGACGTGGAAGGTCTGACCGCTGGTGCTGAAGGGCTTTCCGGCGGTGGGCACGCCGAGGAAGGCCGCGGCCCCGTCAGGTTCCCAGGACCACCGGATGATGCCGCTGCGGGAATCGCCGATGTACTCGTCGATGCGGAAGCAGTTGATGCCGATCCCGTTGTCCCGGTCCGCGTTCGCATACGGGGCGAAGACCCGGTGCAGCTCCTCTTTGTCGGTGATGGACTGGTCTAAGATCAGATCCTCGAAGAGGAAGTCGTCGGCGTAGAGAGCGCAGACCTTCTCCGCGCTCTCACGGAACGCCTTCAACCAGAGTACGGCGAATCGGTACGAGGACATGCAGGTTCCTTTCCTGCTACTTAACGAAATGCCGCGGCAGGCCGTCGGCTTGTCCCCGAACCGTAGATTGATCCGACGCCGGGCGCGTCACCCCTCGGGGTCAAAGACACCTCCCCTTGGGGTGAAACGCGTGGGTGACGTCAGGACACGGTCTGGATCTGGCCGCAGACCGGCCCGTCCCCGACGAGCTGATAGCTCTGCCCGGTGGGGTCAACCTGGACGACGTTGAGGCAGGCGCTCGGCAGCGTGTAGGTGCTCAGGTCGATTGCCGGGCGCACCAGCCCGCCGCCGTCGTAGTGCCGGACCGAGCGCAGCGCGTCGATGAACCCGGCCCGGGACGGGCAGGGCCCGGCCTCCTTGAGGCCCCGCAGCATCAGATCGGCGGCGAGCCAGCCGTTGAGCGCCAGCTGGTTCTCCTGCACGGTGATCTCGGGGGCGTACTGCGTCAGGGCGTTGAAGTACTCCTGGTGGGCGGGCAGTCCGAGTTCGAAGGGGGCGGTCACCTGGCCGATGTACATGCCCGCGAGCACGGGGCCGGTGCTGATGAGTGACGCCCTGTCGTATCCGTTGGGGAACAGCGGGACGGCGATCCGCGCACCCGCCTCCCGCAGCGCCGACGCCAGCTCGCCCCAGATTTCGGGGGTGACGACCCCGGTCACGACGTCGGCCTGGGCGGCGACGATCGCCTCGGCCATCCGGTCGACGTTCGACAGGGAATAGAGCCGGAGATTCGTGTATACCGTCGGGATGCCTGCCCAGCGCATGCTGGCCGAAAGGGTTGTGGCGAGCTCCTGTGAGGACGGGACGTTGACGACCGCGAGTACCGCCGCCCGGGTGCCGCCCTGTTGGCGGGCGATCTGACCCCAGGCGGTGGTCACGGCGGTCTGGCTGACCAGTGAGGACCAGGTGAACATGTTCCTGTGGTTGTTCCAGACGGCGGAGGGGCCGAGGCCGGTGACCGGCACGCCCTGCGCGTCCAGGTAATGCGCCGAACCGGCCTCGGCGACCGACCCCTCGATCACGGCGAAGACCTGCTCCTTCTCGACGAGGCGAATGGCCTCCGTCAGGTTGGTCTCCGTGTTCGCCCTGTCGTCCGCCCTGGTGTAGGTGATCTCGCGGCCGTGGACGCCGCCGCGGGAGTTCTCGATCTCCAGGCGGGCCGCCAGTCCGTCGCGGAACCCCCGGAATGTCGTGGAGAAGCTGCCGGAGTCCGGGTACAGGACACCGAGCTCAATGGCGTCCGGCTCCACTCCGGGGGAGATGCACGCCGCCGCCGGTGTACTCGTTTCGCCAGCGCTGCAGGCTCCGGCGGCGATGAGCGCCGTCGCGAGTAAGGCGGCGGTCATCACAGCCCGTAGCCGTCGCCGCGCCTGCCGGGCATTGCCACCACTGCCGCGTGGCCCTGTGCGGGCCCCGTCCCGTTCCGCGACCGGGATGGTGCTCGGCGTTTGCATCGGATTCTCCGTTCAGCAGGGTGTCCGGTAACAGGGATGGAAATCTGAAGTTCGCGGAATGAGCCGCTCTGACGGAGGAGTCAGGCCGCTCCCTGGGGGGAACGCCGAACGGTGACGCGTGGCCGGCCTTCCCCGCGCCGGTCCGCGCCTCACTCCGTCGAAGGGCGGAAGCTCTCCCCGAGGGCGATTCGTCTCAGGTTCGTCTCAAATACGTTCGGTTCCATACGGCCGATGCTGGCGAGAAGACGAGGAGTGATTCGGCGAATGGGCAAGCACGATGTCGAGATGACCCCGGACGAGCAGGCGGAGGTGTTACAGGCGGCTCGCTCGCTGGCGAAGGAGTTCGCCGAGATCGGGCCGGGGGCTGACGCGGAGAACCGTTTCCCGGTCGAGCTCGTCGCGCGGTACAAGGAGAGCGGTCTGGTGCCGCTCGCGGTGCCGAAGAAGTACGGCGGCCTGGGCGCCGACATCTGGACGACCGCGCGTGTCTCCCGCGAGCTCGCGAAGGGTGACCCAGCCATCGCGCTGGCCTTCAACATGCACCAGACGATGGTGGGAATCTTCCGCGGGCTGCTCGACGAGCCGACCCGGGAGCGGGTCTTCGGGCAGGTCGTCCGTGAAGAGAAGATCATCTGTGGCCCGTTCAGCGAGGATCGGGCCGGCCTCTCCGGGCTCGCGGACACGATCGCGGTGCCCGACGAAAGCGGTGGCTGGCGCATCACCGGTAAGAAGACCTGGGCCACGCTGTGCCTCGGGGCCGACATCATCGCGTTCAACGCGACGATCACCGATCCCGACGGAGTGCTCCCGACCGACTTCCAGGACCACGCCTCGCGCGAAGCCGTGTTCGTCCTGCCCATGAACAGCCCGGGAATCAGCGTCGTCGAGACCTGGGACACGATGGGCATGCGTGCTACGGGCACGCACACCGTGGTGTTCGACAAGGTTCTGGCACCCACCGACTCCTACGGCGGGAACTTCCGCCAGGGACTTTTCGGCGAGTTCGAATGGGCCTCGATGAGCTTCGCGGGTGTCTACTGCGGGCTCGCCGAGAAGGCCTACCTTGAGACCCGCGAGATTCTGAAGAAGAAGACGCTCGGCGCGACGATGGAGGGATCCGACGTCGCGCTCAAGGGCGTCGGGTACGTGCAGCACGGGCTCGGGCGGATGTGCCTGGAGACCGAGGCCGCCATCCGTACGCTGGAGGCGACCGCCCGCATCCTCATCGACGGACGCGACGCCGAGTGGAACCCGATCGCGCGGACGGCATTCCTCGACGTCGCCAAGGTCACCACGACCGAGACCGCGATCCGGGTCACCGACACGGCGTTGCGGCTGGTCGGCGGCTCCTCGTTCCGCCGCGGACACGTCCTTGAGCGCCTCTATCGGGACGCACGCGGCGGCCCCTTCCACCCCATGACCACGGACCAGGCATATGACCTGCTGGGCCGCAGCGAACTGGGCCTGCTCGGCGCACCGTAGACGAGTCCGGAACGCCGTTCGCTGCCGGATGTTCGTCACCTTGGCTGCCGAGCATCCCACCGTTCGGACGCCCGCGGCCGATCCGAATCGGCCGCGGGCCTCCATGCCTGACCTGCCCCGCTCGTGCCGAGGCTGGCGGCGATGGCCTGCGAGCGGTTCGCGACGCCGAGCTTGCGCAGAATGTGCTTCACGTGTGACTTCACCGTCTCCTCGGTGATGATCAGACGTTCGGCGATCACGCTGTTCGTCGCGCCCGCGATCATCAGCTCGAAGACCTCCGCCTCGCGGACGGTCAGCTTCCCGAGCACACGTGGCCCGGGGGCCGGGGAGCCGGGGACAGGTGCGTCGCGGGCCATCGCGCCGGCGGATGCGTCGGGCAGAAGGTCGATCCTCGCCTCACAGATCTCGTCCATGGAACGTGCGGTCGTCGACAGAACACCGCGTACCAGGTCCCGGTGGGCTCGCAGGCGCTCCATCAGCGCGAGCCGTTCGAAGACGTGGCCGAAGCCCGCGGCGAAGGACCAGAGCACCTCGCGATCGAAATCATCCACGCGCTTCGGTGAGGGGAAGTGGTCGGCGTGTAACAGACCGACCACCTCGTTCCCGCGCATGACGGGGGCCACCACGTAGGACGTGGACCGGCCCGATTCGATGATAATCGGCCGGTGCACCGCGGCACTTTCGGTGTCCTGGACGAGCGCGGGACCGTGCCCGGCGAGCAGCAGGGTCTCCGGCGCCTGCGCGGCGAGCGGAATGGGCTGGTCGATCCACTCCGCGAACCACGACTGGAACTCGTGGTCGTTGCTGAAGAAGGCCGTCCACGGCCGCCAGGTGTGGTGTTCCACCCGGGAGAGCACCGCGCGGCCGAAGCCGCATCTGCCGACCAGCTCCTGGCACGCCTGGGTGAACAGGTCCGTCGAACTCGACAGGTCGCGTAGCCGGCGCAGTCCGGTTGCGCAGTCGGCCAGTCGCCGGGCCCGGCTCTCCAGTTCGTGCTCGCAGAGCTCGACACCGAGTTCGTGCAGATTGAGCACCAGCTCGCAGAGCCGCCGCGCGCCCGGGGCGTCGGGGTCACCGCAGCAGCGCAGCCATTCCACGCACGCCTCGGCAAGCGCTGAGACCATCGTCCAGGTCGCCGTCCAGTCCTGGGCCACGGACGCGGGAGCGGCACGTCCCCGCGTGCTGCGGCCCGAACGCGGCTCGCCGAGCGCCTCGTGGACCGCCGCGCGCAGGGAGTCGACCCGGGCGGCGAGGGTGCCTTCCCGCTGCCGCCAGCTCCGATCCCCGGTGGCGGCAGGGAACAGGGTACGGGCGCCGCGCCGGCTGGATGCCGCCGTCATAACGACCGGGCCTGTTCGCGGACGAGACCGAGATAGCGCGCGATCGCCTCGGCCCGGTTCGCGGCATGCAGCTTGCGCAGGATGTGCTTCACGTGGGACTTCACCGTCGTCTCCGACACCGTCAGGCGATTCGCGATCTCGGCGTTCGTCGCACCGCTCGCCAGCAGACGAAGGACGTCGTGCTCGCGGGGGGTGAGACCGTCGAGGGGGCGCGGCAGCGCCGCGGTGACCTCCAGGGTGGCTGGCAGCGATGGCAGACCTTGCACGCCGGCACCGCCAGCCGGCGTGATGACCCGTTCCAGGCGCAACGGCGACGTCGTCAGCCCGGTGCCGGTGCTGCGCAGGGCCGAGAACGCCGCCGTGACCTGTTCCTGTTGCAACGTCAGCCGATCCAGGGCGACCGCTCGCTCGATGATCAGGCCGAGGCCGTCGGCGAAGGTCTGGAGGAGGTCACGATCGGCCGTGGTGAGCGGCCGCCGGCAGGTGTGGCGATCGGCATGGAGATACCCCAGCACGGTGTCGGCGGCCTGGACCGCGGCGACCACGTATTCCCGGGTGCCGGACACCTCCACCAGCGGTCGACACAGCCGCGGCTCAGCCTGCGCGTCGAGCACGAGCGCGGGCGCCCGACGGCGCAGCAGCTCGGCCTCCGGCATCGAGGAGGTCAGGGGGATGACGCGGGAGCGCAGGAAATCGCCCAGCGCGGCGTTGACCGGGTCGTCCACACCGCATTCGACGTGCAGCGCGATGGGCACCCATGTCGAGCCCCGGACACCGGAGACCAGGGCCCGATCGAAACCACCGGCGACGCACAGCGCCCGTGGCGCCGCGGCGAGCGCCTCGCTGGGGGAGCCGGCTTCGCGCAGCGCCGCGAGCTCGTCACGAAGGCGTGCCTGCGCGGAGGCCTGTGCATGGAGCAGGCAGGCCCGCAGTTCCGCGGCCGCGGCGCCGAGATCAGCCAGCGGATCCGGGTTCGTCGGCCCGCCGGGGAGCACTGGGTGAGAAACCGACGGCACAGCAGCACCGAACCCGCCAGCCGCGGCTGACGCGCGCAGCGTCGCCAACAGCCGGCGGCGACGCTCGGCGAGCGGGTCCACCCCAACTGTCGGCTCCGGTGTCACGCCCCCGCCCTCCGCTCGTGATCCAGTGATTCCGGCGGCCCTTCTTCACGCGGCCCTCGCCGGTGCCCCTTCGGGTAAGAGGCACGATGTGTTCCGAGATTTACTTTTGGTGAGAGTAGTGACCCCGATCACCTTGGTCAAGACGCTGGCGCCGAATCGGCGAGCATGCGCAGACACGCAGCGTGCAGCACCGCCTCCAGCTCGGGCACCTCGCGCAGATGGGGCGTTCGGGCGACGTCGTTCACCATCGTGAGCACCGCGTGCACGCGGTAGAGCGCGTCGGCGCGGTCGAGTTCCGGCCGCACCGCCCGCAGCAGGCGCAGCCATTCCGCGATGTAGGTCTGCGTGGTGGTGTGGACCTGCTGGCGCTGCTCCTCGGGCAGGCAGTTCGTCTCGGCGACGAGGACGCTGACCAGGTCGGGATGTGACATCGCGAAGTCGATGTAGGTGCCGGCGGCGTTGGCGAGCCCCGCCTCGGGGGTGCTCGCTGAGTGCAGTGAAGTTGACATGGTCAGCGACATCGCCGAGGCCGTCCGGACGACGATGGTGACGAGCAGGTCGGCCTTCGTGGCGAAGTGCCGGTATACGGCGGCGCTGCTCACCCCCACGGCGGCTCCGATCTCCTCGGTCGTCACACCCTGGTATCCGCGTTGCCCGAACAGCTGGGCCGCCGCTGCCACCAGTGCCTCCCTGCGGGTTCCGGGCGGCAGCCCGGTCACGGCACTGCCGCCCGGGCTCGCGGGACGGCCTGCCGGGCGCCGTGTCCCGGGCAGGCGCCCGTGGCCGGGCACCCCGGCCACCCACCCGGTGGGTACCTGCGCAGCGAGCGCCGCCGTGGTGTGCAGCTGCACGGCGGGCACTGGAGTGCGACAGACCGCGAGCGCGAGGCGGGCCAGCAGCGCCGCGGCCGCGTCCTCGGAAACCAGGGTGATGCCGTGATACGCCGGACTCGTCAGGACCCCCAGCGTGCACCAGGCCAGGAGTTCGGCATGGCGGCGCTCGACCTCCGGCCGGTCGTCAGCAATCACATCGACAAGCTGGGTGAGGAAGTTGAAGAAGCGCTTCCTCATCGGGGTGCGCAGCGCCTCGCTCAGATAACGGCTCTCCCGGGTCCAGAGCGCTCCCAGCTCGCGGCGCTGCGCCGAGATCGCGGCCAGTTCGGCGACCACCTGGCAGAGGCCGACGCCCTCGCGGCCCGCGACGACGGCCGCCCGGTCGAAACTGTCCGACAGAGCCTGCGCGAGGAGCTCCTCCTTGCTGCGGAAGTGCCGGTACAGGGCGCCGGCGGTGACCCCGACCGAAGCGGCGATCTCCTCGGTGCCCACGTTGGGATAACCGGACTGGTAGAACAGCGCGCTCGCGGCCAGAAGGATCTGGGCCCTGCGGTCGCGTGGGCGAGGCGTGCGGGCGATCGCCCCGCGGCCGTTCGTCGCCATCCGAGCCCCTCCTCGCCGTCTGTGTATGCAGGAGACGATCCGGCAGTCCCGCCCACGCTGTCCATCATTGACCCAGTAGGTTACTGGTGATTTACTTCGTGCCGATGCGGAATGTCCGGGTCGTGCTGGAGGAGCGAGTATGCGAGTCGACGCGAACATCGGTGGGGCCGGTGACGGCGTCGGCGACGCGACGATCTCCGCGGTGGCGGACCAGGTCCACCAGGCCGAACGGGTCGGCTTCGACGGGGTATGGGCGCCCGAGATCAACCGCGACCCCTTCCTCCCGCTGCTGATCGCGGCCGACCGCTCGTCCCGGCTCGACCTCGGCAGCGCCATCGCCGTCGCCTTCGCGCGCAACCCCATGTCCACAGCCATGATTGCTAACGACCTGGCCGGCTACAGCTCGGGTCGTTTCATCCTCGGTCTGGGCTCCCAGGTTCGTCCGCACATCGAGCGGCGCTTCGGCATGCCCTGGTCCGCCCCGGCGGCCCGGATGCGCGAGTTCGTGCTCGCGCTGCGGGCGATCTGGCGCAGCTGGTACGACGGTGAACCATTGGACTTCCGCGGCGAGATCTACCAGCACACCCTCATGACGCCGATGTTCAGCCCCAGGCCGAACCCGCTCGGGCCGCCACCGGTCATGGTCGCCGCCGTGGGGCCGAAAATGACCGCCGTCGCCGCCGAGGTCGCTGACGGGATGCTCATACACGGATTCACCACGGAGCGGTATCTGCGTGAGGTCACCGTGCCGGAGGTGAAATCTGTACTGCATGCCCACGGCCGCTCCCGCGAGCAGTTCACACTCTCCTACCCGGGCTTTGTCGTCACCGGGGCGGACGAGCGTTCCATCCGGCAGGGTATTGCGGCAACCCGTCGTCGGATCGCCTTCTACGGCTCGACCCCCGCCTACCGCGGCGTGTTGGACCTGCACGGTTGGGGTGATCTGCACGTGGAGCTGCATCGCTTGTCGCGGCGAAACGAGTGGGCAGCCATGGCGGACCTCGTCGACGACACCGTCCTGAACGCGTTCGCGGTCGTCGGTGAGCCGGCCGAGGTGGCAAAGGAAATTCGGCGGCGCTTCGAGGGGCTTGTCGACAGGTTCACTCTCTACCTGCCGGACGAACTGCCCGAGCAGACCCAGCACGAGGTCGTCGCCGGAATCAGGGCGCGATAGCCCGAGCGGACTGGCCGGGGCGAACACCTGCGCAGGCCTTCCGCA
Organism: Parafrankia irregularis; assembly: GCF_001536285.1. Taxonomy (NCBI): domain Bacteria; kingdom Bacillati; phylum Actinomycetota; class Actinomycetes; order Frankiales; family Frankiaceae; genus Parafrankia; species Parafrankia irregularis. The sequence continues at coordinate 103,139 of NZ_FAOZ01000031.1, forward strand.
GGTCTGGTTGAGGTGCTGCCTCATCTGACGCCCTCCGTCCCTCATCCCCGGCCCGGCAAGCACATGTGCGGCGGGGGATGAGGGCTTCGTGGGCGACGCGTCAGCCGCCCACTGGCCGGGAGGCGAGACGGTCGCGCAGACGTGCCACTGCCGCGGTCGTCTCCGGGTGACCCATCAGCAGCGCCTGGCCGCGGGCCTCGGTTTCCAGCGCCGACCACAACGAGGGCGCGTCGGTGTTCGCCTGCAGTGCCCGCTTGGTCAACGCCAGCCCGGTCCTGGGATGGACCAGGATCTCGCGGGCCAGATCGAGCGCCTGGGGGAGCAGCGCACCGGCGGGCACGGCGCGGTTGGCCAGGCCGATCCGCACCGCCTCGGCGGCGTCCACCCCGCGGGCCGTGTACATGAGCTCGGCAGCGGTGCCGCGCCCCACGATCCTGGGCAGCAGCCACGAGGCGCCCATGTCGGCGCCGGACATCCCGATCCTGACGAACGCAGCCTGGAAGAGCGCGTCGTCCGCCGCCAGCCGGATGTCCGCGGCGAGCGCGACGCTGAATCCGCCTCCGACCGCGGGGCCGCGGACCGCGGCGATCACCGGCTGCGGCAGCGAGTGCAGCGCGAACAGCGCCTGGTTGCCGAGGTCCTGCAGAGCGAGGGCGCCATCCGGGCCGAGCTCGGCGAACTCGGCCGCCCCGGCGAGGTCGTAGCCGGAGCAGAAGCCGCGCCCGGCTCCGGTGAGCACCACGACTCCGACCGAGCTGTCGGCGCGCAGATGCTCACCGGCCGCCCGCAGCTCGGTGAGCATCTGCCGGTTCAGCGCGTTGAGCCGCTCCGGCCGGTGGAGAGTCACCACCGCCAAGCCCGGTTCGGGCCTCGCCACGTCCACTGTCTGCTGTGCCGCCACCGACGACTCCCTGATTCGTTCCATCCCGGCCTGTTGTGAAGGACTCTAAGGTTGCCCGCGTTGCGGAAAAGATCCTTTCCCTCCGACGGGGGGAGGAATCCCTTCTTCCGGGGGGTATCGGCTTCCGGGCCGTGTCGGCATTCTAGGGAAAGCCCAGAAGAAATCGACCAGCTACCGGGCCCCCGGGCGTTCCGTGCTCGCCGGCGACGCGCCCTGGACAAGTAATACTTCTCGATCCTCGAAACGGCTCGTGCGCATGGCCGCCCGGAATGCCGACCACCGGAATGCCGGTCAGCAGTCCTTCCGGCTGCTGGGCGCCCGGCCGGGTCAGTCAGAAGGAGGAAATATGCGCGTTCGTCGTTCGGCCGTGATCGCCGGTACCGTGGGTATCCTGCTCGTCGCGTTCGCGGTCGTCCTGAAATTCCTGATCGTCCCGCTCGCGACCAGGCTGCCGGGGGACACGGACCTCACCGTCGGCTATGAAGGGACCGCGACGCTGCTCGACAGCGAAGCCTTACAGGCGGGTGACGTAAAGGCGGCATTACGAACCGACGTGCCGATCACTGTGGATCGGCACGTCGTCGCGCTGTCCACCGACGGCGACACCGCGGTAATCGAGGACTCGTTGGCGGTGAAGGCCAAGGACCTGCGGCTGCCGGCCAGCACCTACACCTACGCGGTCGACCGGTCGACGCTGCGCGGTGTGGAGGTGCCGGCGCCGGCCGTCCCCGGCGTCGAGCCGGCTCATGGCGCGCTGACGTCGGCCTTCCCGATAAGCCCCGCCAAGGACGACCGCTACACGTACTACGACCCGGTGACCCGCACCGTGGTACCCGTCCACTACAGCGGGACCGACTCGCGAGGCGGGCGGACGGTCAACGTCTACCGGTTCTCCGCCGAGGGGCCGGTGCGCAACGCCGCGCTCCTGAAGGAGCTGCCGGCGGGCCTGCCCAGAAACCTCGTCGGCACGCTCGCCCCGCTGCTGCCGGCCGAGGCCGTCGCGGCGTTCACACCGGCGGCGGTCGCCGCGCTGCCCGACCCGGTGCCGATGACCTTCACCGCGTCCACCGATATCGTCGCCTACGTCGACGAGCAGACCGGCGTCGCTATCGACGAGACCATCGCCCAGCAGGTCGTCGCGCACACGTCAGTGGCGGACAAGGATGTGGCGCTCCTGCCGGTCCTGGCACTGGACTTCCACATCACCCAGGCCAGCATCGAGGATCTCGCCGACACCGCGGCTTCCGCCGGTCTGCTGCTGACCCTCGTCGGCCTCGTCGCGCCGCTCCTTCTGCTCGTGCTCGGACTGCTTCTGGTCGTTTACGCCGTGCTGCGGCGTTCACCGCCAGTCTCCGCAGGGGACGCCGATGACGCGGACGGCCTCGCGCACGAGGCCGAGGACGGCACCGGCAGCGAGAACGAGTCATCGCGGGGAACCGACCAGACCGTCGGCGCCACCGCCGAGGAAACTGCCCCGTCCGGCTCGGCGGCCCCATAGCACGCCCCAGCGGAAGCCCACGTCATCCGGAACGACATCGTCGCCGAGTCGAGTCTCGGCCTTCCGCGAAGCAGACACATGGCCTACACCTGGCTTCCAAGCCCTGCATACCTGGAACACACCAACGTCGCACGGCTGATGCGCCGCCTTGGCGTGGACACCGCCGACGAGCTGCGGGCGGTCTCGGTGGCCGACATCGGCGCTTTCTGGCACGCCGTCGTGGACGACCTCGCGATCCCTTTCAGCCGGCGCTACGAGCAGGTCGTGGACCTGTCCCGCGGGATCGAGTACCCGGAATGGTTCACCGGCGGTCAGATCAACATCGTCGACGCCTGCCTGAGCCGGTGGTTGGCATCGACCCCGAACGCTCCGGCGGTGGTCCACGAGGATGAGAGCGGTTCGGTGCGCGAGCTCACCTTCGCCGGGCTGACCGACCAGGTCGCCCGGCTGCGCGGAGCGCTGCGCGCCCGTGGGATCGGGCCCGGCGACGCCGTCGCGATCTACCTGCCGATGGCCCCGGAGGCCGTGGTGGCGTTCTACGCCGTGGCGAGCCTCGGCGCGGTGGCCGTCCCCTTGTTCTCCGGCTTCGCGGCCGCGGCGATCACCGCCCGGCTCCAGGACGCGAGAGCCAGGGCGGTCATCACCGCGGACGGCACGATCCGGCGCGGCCGCGCGGTACCGATGCGGGCCCACCTCGACGACGCGCTGGCGGACTGCCCGAGTGTGCGACTGGTCGTCGTGGTCGACAGCCTGGCTCCCACAGCCATGCCCACACCCACGCCCATCACCTCCGCCCGCGGCGGGGCCGAGGTCGTCAGCTGGTGGCGGATGCTGGCCGGCGAGCCGGACCCGGCGGTAGCACCGACCGCGTCGTCGGACGTGCTCTTGCTGGCCTACACGTCCGGCACGACCGGCCGACCGAAGGGCGCCGTGCACACCCACGCGGGATTTCTCGTCAAGACGGCCTGCGAGGTCGCCTACGGCTTCGACATGGCGCCGGGCCGCACCTTCTGCTGGATCACCGACATGGGCTGGATCATGGGCCCGCTGTCGATAGTCGGCACCCACGCGTGCGGCGGGACGCTGCTGCTGTACGAAGGCGCCCCGGACATGCCGGACGCGGCCCGGCTATGGCGTCTGGCGCAACGCCACCGGGTGACCACGCTCGGCGTGTCGCCGACGCTGATCCGCGCGCTGCGGGCGGCCAGCCCGGACCGGCCGGCCGAGGACCTGTCGTCGGTACGCGTCATCGGCTCGACAGGCGAGCCCTGGGATCCGGAGTCCTACGAGTGGCTGGCCGCGAACGTCTTCGGCGGCCGCGTCCCAGTCATCAACTTCTCTGGCGGCACTGAGGTGGGCGGCTCGTTCCTGTGCCCCTACCCGGTCGAGGAGATCGCCAGCTGCTCGCTGGGCGGCCCCGCGCTCGGCATGGACGTCGACGTGGTCGACGAGTCCGGCCGGCCGCTGCGCGGGTCCGTCGGCGAACTGGTGTGCCGCCAGCCCTGGCCGGCGATGACCCGCGGCGTGTGGCGGGACGAGGCCCGTTACGTGGAGACGTACTGGTCGACCTTCCCGGGGCTGTGGCGCCACGGTGACTTCGCGCTTGTCGACGAGGCCGGTGGCTGGTTCATCCTCGGGCGGTCCGACGACGCCATGAACGTGGCGGGCAAGCGGGTCGCTCCGGCGGAGATCGAATCCGTTCTGGCCGCCGACCCGGCGGTGGCCGAGTCCGCCGTGGTCGGTGTCCCGAACCCGGCCAAGGGCGAGTCCGTCTGGGCGTTCTGGGTGGCGCGCCCCGGCACCGAAGACGTGGGCGCCGCCGGTCCCGGTGCCGGGCGCGATGGCCCCGGAACCGGGCCGACGCCCGACGAGGAGGTGTCCCGCCGGCTGCGTGAGCGGGTGGCTGACCAGCTGGGCAAGCCGTTCGCGCCGAGCCGCGTGGTCCGTGTCGCGGCCCTGCCGAAGACCCGGTCGGCGAAGGTCCTCCGCCGCGCGCTGCGCGCCGCCGTCCTCGGCACCGACCCGGGTGACCTGTCGGGCGCGGAGAACCCGCAGGTCCTTGACGTCATCCGAGCCCAGCTGGGCGACCGGCGGTGACCGCCGCCGGGGGACGTGGCTCCGCAGCGCGGAAGGGACGGAAGGATTCGACATGACCCACCCGTACGCCACCTCGACGGCACACCCGAACGCCACCCCGGGCGAGCGGCGCCGGGTGCACATCCGTGAGGTCGGCCCGCGCGACGGCTTCCAGAACGAGCCCGAGACGGTGCCGACGGCCGACAAGATCCGCCTGATCGACCTGCTCGGGCGGGCCGGGCTGGCCCGCCTCGAGATCGCCAGCTTCGTGCGGCCCGACGTCATCCCGCAGCTCGCCGACGGGGTCGAGGTGCTGCACGGGGTCGACCTGCCCACGGGCGTCGAGCGGATGGTCCTCGTCCCCAACAGCAGGGGCCTGGACAACGCTCTGCGCCACCGCGGGCTGTTCGAGGCCGTCGGGCTGTTCGTCAGCGCCTCCCAGACGCACAACCAGCGCAACATCAACCGCACGGTCGAGCAGACGATGGCGGACACCACCGTGATGGCCAAGCGCATCCTCGCCGAAGGCCTGCGACTGAGCGCCGTCATCGCCACCTCCTTCGGCTGCCCCTACGAGGGGCCGGTGCCGATGGAGCGGGTGCTCGGCCTCGCCGAGCAGTTCGCCGAGGCCGGCGCGGTCGAGGTGGGCTTCGGTGACACGACCGGCATGGCCAACCCGGCCTACGCCGGGCGGTTCTTCGCCTCGGCCCTCGACCGGCTGCCCGGCGTCGAGG